>DATHCX010000151.1:0-4997 GCA_035319325.1 Desulfomonilaceae bacterium | reverse complement strand
GGGAAATCTGGAAACCCTCCAGGAATTTCTGACACGGGGAGCGAATGTGAATTCCACTGATCACATGGGCTGGACGCCTCTGATGAAAGCCGCTGAAATGGATCGTCCGGACATGGTGGAAGCTCTCTTGAACGCGGGGGCTAGCGCAAAGGCCGCGGATGAAATCGGCAACACGGCATTGATGATGGCGGTCGCCACGGGAAATCTGCAGATAATGCGGGTCTTGCTGGGTGCGGGAGCCGATGCAAATGCGGCTCAGGAAGGCGGAGGGACGGCTTTGCATTGGGCTGCGGCTCAGGGGCACTCGGATGTTGCAAACCTGCTTATCTCAAGTGGTTGCAACGTGAATGTCGTGAACGATAAAGGCAGGACTGCCCTCATGGAGGCAAGCGCTCGGGGGAACGTCAGTTTCGCAAGAATTCTCCTGGACAATGGCGCAGAGCTCGATGCGAAGGATGCGGCAGGCGAAACGGCTTTGCTCAAGGCAGCTCGCAACGGCCACACCGACGTCATGGAATTGCTTTTGGGCAAAGGGGCACATCCCGATCACCGAGCTGTGCGATGGGCCGCCGCAAACGGCCATACCGAGTCGGTGCAGTGCCTTCTGGACAAAGGAGCTGACGTCAATGCGGGCAACGACAACGGAGTGACCGCGCTGATGCGCGCTGCACTCATGAACCATCCGGCCACGGTGAAACTTCTCCTGGCAAGGGGGGCCGACGTCAATGCAGAGGACGAAGAGAATTTTTCTGCTCTCATACTTGCTTGCCGTCAAGGACATACTGATGTGATCAGACTTCTTCTTGACAGCAAAGCCAACGTAAATGCTTCTGATGCCAACAGATGGACGGGACTTATCTGGGCAGCGTCGCTGGGTTATACCGAAATCGTGGATCTGCTGCTCAAGTACGGAGCAAACGTCAACGCGCGGGACAAACACGGAGCAACTGCATTGATGAAGTCCTGCCGCCGCGGTTATTGGGACGTCGCGCACATCTTGATTAAAGCCGGCGCCAATATCAATGCTACCGACATTGAGGGTTCCAGCGCACTCATGCGCGCGTGTCGAGAACGGCATCCCAGGGTGGTGAAGTTGCTTCTGACCGAAGGTGGGGACGTAAACTCGTCGGACAAGAACGGCAATACCCCACTTATTCTAGCGGCAAGCGAAGGAAACAAAGAGGCCGTGAAACTTCTCCTGGGAAGAAATCCCGATCTCCGCGCACGAGATAAGAACGGCTGGACGGCTATGATGTGGGCATCGTCCCTGAGAAACAAAGAAATCATGTCGATGCTGGAGAAACACCAGACCGGATGACTGTTCGCAGATCCGGTTTCCAAAAAAAGGATTTCGGACCGTGGTATTTCGATTGGACCCGGGAATCATTACCGTTTCAATGCTTGTGAGAGGTGACACCCATGGCTCTAACCAGTTGTTATGAATGCGGAGATGTAGTTTCCAATTTTGCCGAAGCCTGCCCACATTGCGGGGCCCCCATGGAAAATAAACTGATCCACGCTGCAAATATCGGCAAAATTGAAAGCATTCAGGAAATGATCGACGGCGGCGCGGAGATCGACGCCAAGAACGAAGAAGGTTTTACCGCTCTGATTTCGGCTTGCCGTGAAGGTCATAATGACGTGGTCGAACGCCTTTTGGAGAAAGGTGCGGACGTTTCTATCCCGGACAAGTACGGCTGGACACCCCTCATGTGGGCCGCAGCCTCCGGAAACGCCAGAGCCGCAACCATGCTGTTGGGAAAAGGAGCGAAACTGGAGGCGCGCGACCAGTACGGTGCCACAGCCCTTATGAAGGCCTCACGCAGAGGTTTTATGGATGTCGTGACGCTCCTGCTGAGCAAAGGAGCGGATGTGAACGCGAAGGACGACTACGGGTGGACAGCGCTCATGCGGTCTGCGCGGCGGGGCTACGCGGATGTCGCCCGTCAATTGCTGGACAAAGGAGCAGATGCCGAAGCCAGAGATCAGTACGGTGCGACCGCGCTCATCGTTGCCTCGGCGGAAGGATTTTCTCAGGTGGTAGAAACACTTCTCAATGCAAAAGCCGACATTGACGCAAAAGACCGAAACGGGTGGACTGCGCTTATGTGGGCTTCCTCCGCGGGGAATGCCGAGATAGTGGACATCCTGAAGAGGCAAGGGGCCGAATGAAGCAATCAGGTCGGGAGAAGCTTCCGGAACACGTTTACTCCCGGTCAGGCGAGCTGCACGAAGCGTTACGGCGTCACAACCTTGAGCGCCGCGACAACGAGTTCCGGAATCGCGGGCAGTTGTTCCGCGAGGATGGTTCGCGGGTCAATGAGTACGGCATCGTCTTTCACCAGCGCGATGATCGGCGGATTACCGGATCTCAGGGCACCCTCCAGTCGAGCCGCGGACACTGCGCGCGGTTTGACGGAGATTCTCGGGCCGGGCAGATCACCCATCGGCAACGCTCCTCCCCCTACTCTGCCCACGCCCGGTTCAATGCCCACGTGAGCCTGATCCCCGACGCTGTCACGAAGCACATCCAATAGACCCGAGGCTGCAGCGGAAAGATCTTTCGCGGACTTGGTTATCATGTCCAAAGTGGGGACGCCCGCCGCAGGACCTTCGGGCCGGGTGTACTCCAGGAGCGTCGCTTCGAGCCCGGCAAGCGTGAGCTTGTCCATGCGCAGGGCACGGGCAAGGGGATTGGTTCGCATTTTTTCGATCAATTCCGTTTTCCCCGCGAGGATGCCGGCCTGCGGGCCGCCCAGGAGTTTGTCGCCGCTGAAGCATACCACGTCTGCGCCTCGAGCCAGGACTTCCTGAACGGTCATTTCGTCCGGCAACCCGTACGGAGAGAGGTCAACGAGGCAGCCGCTACCCAGGTCCATCATGGTGGGTATGTTCTTCTCTTTCCCTATGCTTACCAACTCATCCAATTCAACTTCCCGCGTAAAACCTACGATGCGGTAATTGCTGGTATGAACCTTTAAAAGCAGCGCCGTATTTTCATTAATTGCCTGGGCGTAGTCCAGCGCGTGGGTCCGATTGGTGGTTCCCACTTCTTTGAGAATTGCGCCGGAACGCGCCATCACCTCGGGTATGCGAAAGGATCCGCCTATCTCGATGAGTTCGCCCCGGGAAACGATCACCTCACGTCCCTGAGCAAGGCTGGAAAGAGCAAGCAGAACGGCCGCAGCATTGTTGTTTACCGCAATGGCCGATTCGGCGCCGGTGAGTTCCAGCATGAGGTGTCGCAGGTGCGCGTTTCGTTCTCCTCTATGTCCCTGTTCAAGGTCGTATTCGAGATTCGAATAGGACAGGGCAACTGCGGCTATCCTGTCCACCACCCTCCGGGAAAGCGGCGACCGCCCCAGATTCGTATGGACCACCACCCCTGTTGCGTTGATTACGGTGCGCAACCTGTGACCAAAAAAATCTTCAGCAAGCTTCCCGGCTCGTGCGGCTAGCACCTGTGCGGAGCAATCGCCCTCCGCTGCATTGCCCCTGCGGATTTCATCTCGGAGCTCGTCCACAGCAGCCCGTACCATCTTCTTCACGATGTCTTCTGAGTAGCGGTCTCTGAGGGGGGTCAGTGCAGGATCACCCAAAAGTTTGTCTATGGAGGGAATGGCGCGCAACAGTGCCTGCGAAGCTTCGCTCATGGATGTCCCTTTTCACGACGAAGATTTCAATTTGAACGACTTCACGGCGTTCTCAAAGCCCGCAGAGAAAGGGCTAAAATCCTTTGCCGGTGCAGTGAAATCCACATTTATCATTTTCTTGCTGCTAATAACCACCAGCCGCCAGGTCCGGAGACGACCGGAATCTTCGGGATTCTTTTCCTTGTACAGAAATCCCTGCCCTCCTTTCAGGCGGAGGGTCCGGACTTCTTCCGTCCGCTTGTTTGCTTCCGCTCCCTTTCGGAGAGCCTGGAAAAGAGCATCGCCGGAATCCGCGAACAAATCTCCTACAACCGCGTGAATTTCTGCTGGCTCCTTCTTCCATTTAAAGATTCCGGGTTCTTCAGAAGGCTCCGAAACGAAGCCGTCAGGAATTTTCATCTCGAAATACTGGTCGGGTTTGTCTCCGGCTGCAGGCTTTTCGCCGGGAGTGATTGCCTGATCCTGAGCGGAAGCATGGCAGCACAGGATTCCAGAAATAAAGCACAACAAGATGCCGATTATCGAAATCGATCTCAAAATCAACGCCTCCGCGTGGTATTGAAGACCCCAGCCGCCGAGATGGGGCGACGATCCAGTCCGAAGCCGCACCACACCATGCGAATTCCGGACAAGATCCCTCAATCATATCATTTTCCCGAACAATTGACCACGAACGCGTGGATTGATAGCATGGAAAAACCTTCATGTCAAAATCGAAGAAGAGTATGAACGAACACAAAAACCGGAAACAAGCCATCGTTTACGTGCTCGGCTGCAAAGTTAACCAGGCCGAGGCCGCTGCAATAACAGGAATACTCGAAGATAACGGCTACGACGTGGACCAGGCCTCGGACCACCCCGATCTGGTGCTCGTAAACACCTGCTGCGTCACGTCGAAAGCTGAAGGCAAGTCTCGACGTGCGGTAAAACGCCTGAGAGACAAATACCCGTCGGCGCGACTGGTGGTGACAGGATGCCTGGCCGAGATCAACGCCGTTGCGATCTCAAGAATAGCGGAAGACTCCATCATCCTGGGAACTGCCGAAAAAGACCGCTTTCAAGACTACATCCGATCGCCGGAAGAGCGCAATGGAGAGCCCGCGAACGCTGCTGCCTGCATCACCTTTGCTGATCTCGGATTTCGAGAAATCCAGGGAAGATCGAGAAGTTTTTTGAAAATCCAGGACGGATGCTCTCAGCGCTGCTCGTACTGCATTGTCCCCATAGCCAGGGGACCGTCCAGGAGCATGCTCCCGAGTGTCGTAGTGGAACATGCGAAGCGGAATTCGGCTATGGGCTTTGCGGAGGTGGTGCTCACGGGAATTCACCTGGGGCACTACGGAA
>DATHCX010000150.1:0-25030 GCA_035319325.1 Desulfomonilaceae bacterium | reverse complement strand
CAGTTAGTTAAAATTATTTGCGAGAAACTAATCGATTAAAAAACATAATAGACCAAAATAACTAAATAAAGAGTGTAACGCTCGTACGGAAAAACCGACGGCTCCACCCGCCTGCCTAGACCCGACGCGGCCTTCTCTTGACTCTCCCGGGGGAATCGGATAACGCTATGTCTCCAATAAAGCAGGTGAAAAATATTCCCCTTTAGGGGCTGTTTTTCGCCCCATCAGGACCTGCGAAGGATCCCCTGAAAATAAATCTCAAAGAATATTAACGGAGAGAAATCATATGCTGAGGTCGAATCTCGATAATGCGAACTTCAGCTCGAATCGGAATGCCCTTCATGCGGTTGGGAAAGTGTTCCGGGACCGGCGGCTGTGGCTGGTCGCGGCCCTGCTGGCTTTCCAGGCCGCTTGGACCGCTTCTCCTGTAGATTCAGCCCAAACCCTGAGTGCTCAACTCGAAGCTGTGATCAAGAGGGAACTGCCGCCTAATTTCGAGATTTCCATGCAGGTGACGGATCTGCAGTCCGGCCGCGTACTCATGGAAAAAAACCCCGACCTGCCCCTGGTTCCGGCATCCACCATGAAGGTGGCAACCAGTGCAGCTGCTCTGCAGGTATTACATCCGGACTTCGTTTTTGTGACGGAAGTGCTCGTGGACAGCCAGAGGGGGGCTTCGGCAGGGAACATTTACCTGAGAGGATCCGGAGATCCATATCTGGTAACCGAGGAATTGTTCAGGCTCACGCGATCGGTGAAGGATCAGGGGTTGGACGAGATCAGGGGAAACATCATCGTGGACGACTCTTATTTCATACCCGGCAAGCCCCTGGATGAGAATGAGAAGCTCGGCCCGCGAGCCTACCATGCACCGTACAGCGCTCTGTCTCTGAATTTCAACTCCATAAAGATCGTGGTGCATCCGGGGCCGAAG
Organism: Desulfomonilaceae bacterium; assembly: GCA_035319325.1. Lineage (GTDB taxonomy): Bacteria > Desulfobacterota > Desulfomonilia > Desulfomonilales > Desulfomonilaceae > DATHCX01. The sequence goes on along the minus strand of DATHCX010000150.1, from coordinate 24,096 downwards.
CCAGGCGATCCCGCAATCGTCATGACAGATCCGGTATCCGAGTACACGACTCTCAAAGGCACCGTGAAAACAACCAGCGGCAATAAGCCCCTTCAGATGGACATCACCAAGGAACTCACCGGCGACGATCGAGAAATCATCAATGTGGAAGGCACAATCGGGGTGCAGGCGCCTGCAAAAGGCAGGTACGTCAACGTGGCTGTGCCGGATATCTACACGGGCGAGGTCTTCAAGGAGTTTCTCCTGCGGGAAGGGATTCGAGTCGCGGGAAAAGTGGTTCGTGGCAAGGTCCCCGGTTCTGCAGTGAGTTGGGTGGAATTTCCTTCCCGGCCCCTGAGTATCATTGTTTACGGTCTGAACAAATTCAGCAACAATTTCATGGCAGAACAGATTAGTCTCGCCATGGGCGCTCACGTGTACGGCGCGCCGGGAACGCGGGAGAAGGGATTGGCGGTGGTGCGAAAGCACCTTCTTTCTTGCGGGGTGGACGAAGGATCGTTTTCATTGAGTGAGGCGAGCGGTCTGTCCCGCAACAACCGATTGAGCGCGTCCGCGCTGGTACGAGTGCTCATGCAAGGTGCGCGCGATTTTTCCTACAACTCTGAGTACTTGGCTTCATTCGGGGTAGCGGGGATCGACGGAACTCTCAAAGAGAAGTTCACCGATGCCGGAGCGCGGCGACGTCTCAGGGCTAAAACCGGCACCCTCAAAGGCATCACCGCGCTGACGGGATACGGCATGTCCATAGATCACAAACCGTTCGTGTTTGCACTGTTGATAAACAGTATGCACAAGGGAACCGGCCTCATCGATTACGGCGACAAAATCATGAGAGCGGTCCTCGACATGCCTTTCGGTACGCGTTGACCGTTCGGGCCATCTGCCGAGGGTAGCCGATGCCGGGAACAGCGTAAAAAGTTTCCCTCTGCAGACGGGCTGTGCGAATATTCGTTTTGGGGAACGCATCGAGAAGAATCAACGGGAGGATGGAGTTATGGCCAGAAAAAAAATAACGGTCATCGGCGCGGGAAACGTGGGCGCCTCCGTCGCAGCATATGCGTCGGCTCAGGAATTGGGTGATGTGGTGCTGGTAGACATTTTGGAGGGGATCCCTCAAGGGAAGGGCCTGGATATGTTCGAGGCTTCGCCTGTTCTCGGGGTGGACACTCGGGTGAGGGGATCCAATGATTATGCAGTCACCCAGGGAAGCGACCTCATTATCATAACCGCGGGAATCGCGAGAAAACCCGGCATGAGCAGGGACGACCTCCTGGCGACCAATGTGAAAATTGTGGGACAGGTCGCTGAAAAGGCCGCGCACTATTCGCCCGACGCAATCATGATCATTGTTTCGAATCCTCTGGATGCCATGGTCTATACCGCGTGGAAGAAATCGCGTTTTGCCCCCCGCAAGATCATGGGGATGGCGGGAGTTTTGGATACCGCACGTTTCAGAAGCTTTCTGGCGGAAGAAATAGGCGTATCCGTGGAAGACGTTCACGCTCTGGTCCTGGGAGGTCACGGAGACACTATGGTTCCGCTCACGCGCTACTGCTTCGTAGGGGGAATCCCCATAACGAATTTCATTTCCCAGGACCGCCTGGAGGAAATAGTGCAGAGAACCCGGCAGGGCGGCGCCGAGATCGTGAATCTTCTGAAAACGGGTAGCGCGTTCTATGCTCCGGCGGCTTCCGCAGTGGAGATGGCCAAATCAGTCCTCCTGGATAAGAAAAGACTGCTCCCCGTCGCTGCTTATCTGGATGGCGAATTCAACGAAAAGGGAATATTCGTGGGAGTCCCCGCGATTCTGGGTTCCGCTGGTGTGGAAAAGGTCGTGGATCTGGAACTGAGCCCCGAAGAACAGGAGGCGTTCGACAAGTCCGTGGAAGCGGTCAGACAACTGGTCCTCGACGTGGACAAGCTGCTGTAGCGAGGACGATAGTAGGTCTCGAAGGTACTGTCTGACCGGTTACTCACGCTCACCGCACACACACTTGCCTGATCCTGTCATCGCGAGGAGTGGAAACAAAGAAGCAATCCCGGTGTTAACTTATGGAGATTGCTTCGGGCTCCGCCCTCGCAATGACATGGTTCCACACATCAGGGTCGCCTAACCGACATTACGTTTTATCCCGTCTCGCTTTCAAGTAGTTGAAATCGGGGAGGGACTTCTTGTAAGAAGTTCCTCCCCGAACCCCACCTCAAGAACTTTTGGCACCCGCGGGCATCTGCATTTCCACTGAGGAAATGCAGATGCCCGCGCATGATAGAAGTTTCTGGGGGGGGGTCGGCGGGACACTCTTTACAAAGAGGGTCCCCCCAATCTTACTTTTTTGAAAGCGAATCCGTATTATGTCCTATGTTCAGGCCGTCCGTTCCCGCCGGACATCATTTCAGCGAACGTCTTGGTAGCCGGTGCGGGGAATCTGGCCGGTAATCCGTTTCCCGACAACACGGTGAGGAGCGGCCAGAGTGCTCTTACGGCCTTTTTGCCGAGGCCGAACACCCAGGGCGATTGTGCGGCGATTCCGTAGGCAAACATGCCGGCTCGTTCCCACATGGAGCCGTATTTGAGCTCGTTCTTGTCTTCACGGAGCTTGGAAATCAGCCTGGCAAGGGGGACCTTGACCGGGCATGCATCGTCGCACGCGCCGCATAACGTGCTCGCATCAGTGAGGGGATGACTCCGTTCCATGCCGTCCAGCAATGCCGTCAGGATTACGCCCACAGGTCCGGAATACGTTGAATCGTACGCGTGGCCTCCCACAACCCGGTACACGGGACATACGTTTATGCACGTACTGCATCTGATGCACTTGAGAATCTCGCGGTATTTGCCTTTGAGTATTTCCGTGCGCCCGTTATCCAACAGAACGATGTGCAGTTCCTTCGCGCCGGTGGATTCTCCCGGCTTTCTCGTTCCCGTGATCATGGAAACATAGCTGGAAAGCGGCTGTCCCGTAGCGGACCGGGGGAGCAAACGGACAAATGCAGAAAGGTCTTTGAGTGAAGGAATCATTTTTTCTATGGACAGCACCGCGATGTGGAGGGGCGGCAGCGTAGTAACCATTCGGCCGTTTCCTTCATTGGTGAAAATCACGATACTGCCCGACTCTGCTACGGCAAAATTGACGCCCGATATCCCCGCGTCCGCTGCAAGGAATTTCTCTCTCAGCCTCACGCGGGCGATTTTGGTGAGGACTTCGGGGTCTTCCGAATAGTCCACACCGAGTGTTTCGGCGAAGAGGCGGCCAACCTGGCGCCTATTCTTGTGAATAGCCGGGGCCAGGATGTGAGACGGCTTCTCTCCCGCCAACTGGACGATATATTCGCCGAGATCCGTTTCCACCACGTCCATGCCTCTTGCCTGGAGATGCTCGTTCAAGTGGATCTCTTCGGTAATCATAGACTTGGCTTTCACAATCTTCGCGGCCCCGCGATCCTTCAGCAGATGGAAGATCGTATCTCTTGCCATTTGGGCATCCCGTGCACGATGTACGACAGCGCCTGCCCTGGTGGCCTGCATTGAGAAACGATCCACATGTTCTTGCAGGTTGTCCAGCACCTGCAGTCGAACGGCAGAAGCTTCTTCACGCCATTCTTCCATCGGGACCTGGCTGACCCCCTCGTTTCTCTTTATCGTAAATATGTCCGTAGACGTTCGCATTGCATCCCGGAGGGACTTGTCCCGGATGGCGCGGCCCACGTTTTCACGAAAATTTACTGGCGTGCTGCTCATACATCCTCCACGTTTCGTTTGATGCAATTTCACTTTCAAGCATTTGAAATCGGAGAGGAACTTCTTGTAAGACGTTCCTCTCCGAAGCCCACCTCAAGAACTTCTACCATACACCGGCAAGATCGCTTCGGCTCCACGAGGGTAAGGAGATGAAGCAGAGAGGGAATCATACGCGTTCGCCACAAGATTTATGAGATTGCAGGCTGGGGGCTCTCCTGAGCGAAGTGATGAGACGGCTCTGCGTCGTCCGCAGCGAAGGAGTGCCCCCAGCCTGTGCTCAGAACCGAGTTACCTGTAAACAAGCGAATCCGTATCATACGACAGATTGCTTCATGTTATAAAGAGCTCGAAAGGGCCTGAACGACGAAAAGCCCCGTGAGAGGCTTTTCGAAAGAAAATTCGCGATGAACGTTCGATCCCTACGCAGAGCTCCTATTACAGGACCAGAGCAGGAGCCAGCAGTTCCGCGAGATTCATGACCTTCGCGTCGATGTGATAGTGCTCCACAATTTCCTTCAACTGGTCGGTGCAATTGTGGCACGACTGGAGCACCACGTTTGCGCCGGTCGCCCGTATTTCGTCCGCTTTGATTTTCCCGGAGGCGATCCGCCGTTCGGAAAATTCCGGCATTGCCAGTGCGCCACCGCCACCGCCACAACAAAAGCTGTGTTCACCGTGGTGTTCCATTTCCACAAAGTCGTCCACCGCGGCGCGTATGACGATTCTGGGCTCCTCGGTTATACCGCCCGATCGAGCGATGTTACAGGAGTCATGATACGTGAAGCGGTGTCCCTTCCATGCGGACTTGTCCAGAGTGATTCTCTTCTCTTCAATCAACCTGGCAAACAGTTCCATGGCGCTTGTGATCTTGAATGGGACTCCCCCCAGCCAGTTAGCCAGCTCCCACCTGAGACCGCGGTATCCGTGGCCGCATTCGCCGGACAGGAGGTATTCGCAGTCCAGCCTTTTTACTTCGTCGGCAATCCAGCTTGCGAACAGCTTTGCGTCCGGATCGATGCCGTTGAACATGGCATAATTGGTGAGATCCCAATATCTCGACGAAATCGTGAAATCTACCCCGGCTGCGTTCAGAACCTTGGCTGTGGCCTGAATGGTGAGCGGATAATACTTCGGCTCCCGGGGATTCAGCGTCAGGAAATACTTGGCCCCTTTCTTGTCGACGGGAATTTTGAAATCCGAGCATCCATCCTCGTCCTGGAGTTCTTCTTCGATCCATTCTATGGTCTCGACGAATTCATCCTGGGGAACGGCCATATTGTTTCCACTGTTATAATGCGTATCGATGGTATCCTGAAGATGCTTGGGCACTCGGCCCACCTGACACATGATGCCCCGAGCCGCGCGGGTCAACATGCCGTAGTCGACGCCCATGGGACAGTTGAACGTGCATCTGCGGCACATGGTACACCCACCCCAGAGCTTGTCGTACATTTCGTCCGCCAGTTCCTTGGTCAACGGCTGAGCGCCTACGAAGGACGGAAACACCTTCGCCATCCAGTCGTAGCGATATTTGTACCACTTCCGGAACCGGTCGGCCTTGTACGCGGGCAGAAGCTTCTTGTCCTCAGGAATGGACACGCTGTAATGACACGCGTCCGAGCACATGCCGCAATGGATGCATCCGGCCAGGGATGTCGCGACGATCCTGTTGAGCTTTGACGGAAGGATCTTCTCCATTTCCGCGAGCATCTCAGGCGTAAATTCCGGTTTCACCGGCCACTTTCTGTTTTCTTGAGTCCCGAGTTTTTCGTGCTTTTCCGGTTTCGGGGTTTCCTCTGCGGGTTTCGGGGCTTCCACTACTTTGATATGGGCTTTTTCCGCCGTATCGGCCATCTTATTCCTCCGGTATATCTTTGTGTATGCAAAATTGCTTTCGTTTCGGCACGCTGTTTACCTGGCGTGTCTGTTCAGGACCCCACGGCCGCCGAATATCTGGCCGAACATGACCCTGCCGAAGGGGTAAAGCACGTAATGGGATATCTTGCTGAACGGAACGTACAGCAGGAAAAACGTGGTCATCAGGAAAAAGACCCACATGAGACCGGTTTCCGGTCTTCCCGCATTCCAGAGCCACAGTGCGCCGAATCCCACAGCGAAGAAAACGGTCATGAGCGTTATGGCAAAGAAATCGTCAGGGCTGCTGATAATGCGAATTCTTGGGTCCGTGGCCCGACGATAAATCCGGCGAACTCCTATGAGAAAGGCGAGTCCCATAAACACCATGAAAAACTTGGTGACGACAGGCGTCATAAGGCCGGGGACAAGCGGGATGAGAAATGTCGCACCGATAGTCAGGAAGACGGCAATGTGGAAGACGACGAATTCCGCATAAAAATATGCGTGGTTTCGCGTACTTTCCATGCTCCAGGGCCTCATGACGTTTGCCAACGACTGAAGAGCGCCGGCAAACCGATCGCCCTTGAGCTCCGCCTTTTCCGGCGGTCCGGGTTTCTTCATGAGAAGATAAATTTTCGTGGCGTACATCAGCGCCATGAACGTCAAGCAAACGTATTGGATCGGCTCCTCCAATATTTGCAACGCGTGACTCACTGAATTTTCCATCCTGTATGTGCCTCCCTTGGCTCCATGCGATTATTGGCTGCCCCCGACAGGGGGCTTTTCTTGGTGCTTGCCTGTTGAGCGGCCGGCGGTATCCTTTTGACCATTCAAAATTAGATACAGGATAGATTCTCCTACTATCCAAGTCAAGAAAGATTTCTGATCGGAGTTGTCGTGTTAATGTCCATAAAATATTGATCTAAATGAGCAAACTGCTAGGAAATGAGGGGTTATGGCGATGCAATCTTTGACAAAATCTGTCGCAAAACTACCGGATTCGACCTCCGATACCCCCACCGCGCATCAGCACTCTCGCACGCATGACCGGTGTCACTTATTCTGGCTGCTCACGATTCGAAAATTTCGGGAATCAAGGATGGAAACATATAGGGATTCTCAAAAGTGGTGTCGGTTTTGAGTACGCGAAAAGATTCGATGACCGTCATTGCGAGGGCGAAGCCCGAAGCAAGCTCCAATTAAGCAAATAAGAGATTGCTTCGTCGTTCCACTCCTCGCAATGACATGATTGGATCGTTCGAATGTGGACGAGAATCACGGGCGAATCCGACAGAATTTTTGAGAACTGCTATATATACTTAACGACGGAGATTGCTTCGCTTCGCTCGCAATGGCAGCCTTTTCCCACCCGTAACTGAATGGATACAGATTTCCTCTATTTTTTCTGTTTTCACGGCGAAACGGAGCTATCGGTAGGCGAAAACAGACTGGCGATTCCGGGGCTGGTGTTCGAACCAGCGCCATCCGTCACACCGCGAGGTATTTTTTCTTTATGTCCTCGTCTTTTGCCAGTTCCTCGATGGTTCCGTGGTATTTTATATGGCCGTTGTCAACAATGTACGCACGATCGGAATGCTTCAGAGCAAATTTCACGTTCTGTTCGGACAGCAGGACGGTGAGGCCTTCCTGTTTCATCACGTCGATGAAATCTCCGAGTACTTTGACGATAATGGGAGCCAAGCCTTCGGAAGGTTCATCGAGCAGAACAAGCTCGGGATTGCCCATAAGCGTTCGAGCTATAGTCAGCATCTGCTGCTCACCGCCGCTCAAAAAGCCCCCCCGTCGGTTGTTGAGCTCTTCGAGTCTGGGAAAGTACTTGTAAATGCGCTCGTAGGTCCACCGTCCGCTTGTGCCTCTGCGACCCACATCCAGGTTCGCTTTGACCGACAGATCGGGAAAGATCCTCCTGTCCTCCGGCACAAAACCGATTCCCAGTCGCGCGGTTTTGTACGGCGGGAGCCCCGTTATATCCTGTCCTTTGAACGTCACTGTCCCCTGCTTGGGCGCACTGAGTCCCATGATGCTGCGCATGGTCGTCGTTTTTCCAGCGCCGTTTCTCCCCAGCAGGACCACCACCTCGCCCTGATCCACCTCCAGAGATACATCGAACAGAATGTGGCTCAATCCGTAATAGGTGTTGATTCCTCTAACCTCCAGCTGCATGGCTAAACCTCTTCACCCAGGTAGGCCTCGATAACCTGGCGGTTTGATGAAATCTCATTGGGCGTGCCTTCGGCCAGCAGAGTCTTATAACAGAGTACGCGAACCTTTTGAGAAATCCCGAACACCATATCCATGTCGTGTTCGATGAACAGCATGGTGATCTTGAGGCGTTCCCACAAACTTTTCACCAGTTCCACGGTCTGCCAGCGCTCTTCCGGGCTCATGCCCGCCATGGGCTCGTCCAGGAGCAGCAATTCCGGTTCCAGAGCAAGCGCCACGGCCATGTCCAACCGCTTCTGATTGCCGTGCGCAAGGGTGCCGCTCTGGCGCTGTGCCAGATCGGCGAGTCCCACACTGTCGAGGATTTCGTAGGCCCTATCCCGTGCAGACCGCAATTTTCTGAAATTCGTGACGATATTCAGATTGCCTCTGTCTTTTGTGATAACGGTGGACAGCACATTTTCCAGGACGCTCATTCTCGGAAAAATATTGGTGATCTGAAAAGCCCTCGCCATGCCGAGCTTCACGATATCGAACGGCTCCGAGCCCGAAACATCCTTTCCTTTGAAGATTATCCTCCCGCTGTCAGGGACGTGGTACCCGGTTATGAGATTGAACATCGTCGTCTTACCGGCTCCATTCGGGCCTATGATCGCGCTCAATTCGCCTCGAGTTACGGAAAAGCTGACGTCTTTGAAAATGGGATTGCCGTCGAATGATTTCGAAATGTTTTCTATGCGAAGAATATCTTCCGGCATGAGATTCACCGTTTTTTTCCGTTCAGGTCGGGCGTCTGCATGTGGGCAACCTTATGAATCGCCCCGCTTGAATAGTTGCTGGTACATCCCTACGAGTCCACCCGGCGCGAAGAGCACCACAAGCAGCAACACGAGGCCCAGAATGATGGCCCACAACTCCACCAGACCCTTGTGTGACTGCTGTACGACGATTTTCAAGAACATGAGGAAGGCAGAGCCGATGGCAGGGCCCACAAACGAGTACATGCCACCCACAAGGCTCGCCAGGATCGGTTCCGCAGATTTGCTCCAGTGAAGGAATTCGGTTTGCGCGAATCGGTTCAACTCAGTCAAAAGACCGCCTGCGAGACCCGCGAAAGCCCCTGCGATAATAAAATTGAGCCACTGATACCGCCTGACGTTGATGCCGATGAATTTGGCTCGTTCCATGTTTTCCCGGATCGTCCTGATGGTCAGTCCGAAGGAGGAATTTACGATCATGCGCATGAGCATAAAACACAGGAGAAACAGGATCAGGCAAAGCAGGTAATAATTTATGGGTCCCAGAAATTCCGGCCTCGGTATGCCGTGAATTCCGTCATCGCCGCCGGTGAAGGTGTACCACTGATAGACGATCATGTACAGAAGCTGACTGAATGCCAGCGTAAGAATCGCAAAATACAATCCTATCAGCCGCACGCAGAACCATCCCACCACGGCAGCCGCCACCGCTGCCACGATGGGAGCGGCCAACAGTGCGAGATACAGTGGTGCGCCCGCCTTCTTCATGAGCAGTGCCACCGTGTACGCTCCCACCCCGAAAAAGGCCGCGTGGCCGAAGCTCACCATGCCGCCGAACCCCAGGATAAGGTTCAAACTCATGGCAAACAGCCCCATGATGATCATTTCGGTGGTTACCCAAATCCAGTACTCGCCCGTTCGGCCGAACTGGGCCAGAACGAACGGCAGGAAGAACAGGGCTATCACCACAAGGGCTCCAGCGATCCAGTTCGTGTTTCGGGACGACGCTTCAGCCAGTTGCTTCTCCATCTTTCACCACTACCGTTCCGGTTTTCCGAAAAATCCCCATGGCCGCACAATAAGCACAAGAGCCATCATGAGGTACGGAAAGACAAGCGCCCATCTGCCCAGAGGAAGTTGAAGAAAGGTTATCCCCAAGCCTATGATCAGCGAACCCAGCAGTGCGCCGCCGATACTGCCCAATCCTCCGATGACCACCACTGCAAATGACTCGATAATCTTTTCCATGCCGATACCGAGGTCGATGTTGGCGAGGGCGGCCATCAAGACTCCTCCCAAACCGGCCAGCCAGCAGCCCAGCATGAAGGTGGATGTCATGACCCAGGATACGTTTACGCCCAGAGCCCCCAGAGTGTCCGGATACGTGACCGCCGCCCTGATCACGTTGCCCGCCCTGGTCCGATAGAGCAACACCCATAATCCGATGGCTATTGCAGGTCCCACCAGCAGAATGAATACGTTGTACGTGGGCAGAGCCAGTCCGAAAAGATCCACCGAGCCTGCAAGCACGTCGGGACGCGCAACATTACGGGGGTCTCCGCCCCAAACCACTCTCACCAGATCGTCGAGAATGAGGACCAGTGCATAGGTGAGCAGCAATTGCAGCAGATGCTCCTGATGGTACACGCGGCGAAAAAGGGTGGTTTCCAGAAAAAATCCCAGAATGGCAACCACCGGCGGCACCAGGAGAAGCAAGAGAAGAAAGTTCAGGAAAGATCCGCCTGAAAAGAACGTGCTCAAAGAAAAGGCGACGAACGCTCCGATCATGTACAGTGAGCCGTGCGCGAAATTGATCACCCTGAGCACTCCGAAAACCAGGCTCAGACCGGAAGCGATGATAAACAGGAGCATGCCCTGGCTCAGGCCGTTCACGAACATAAATACAACGTATTGAGGTGTCATAATGTCTTGCCGAATGGAAGAAAATCGTTACAGGTCGGCTGATCCCCCGATCGCCCGGGGATCAGCCACAATCGCCGCGACTACTTCTTTTCAGACTGCAGCTTTTTCACTTCTTCTACAGAGAGCCACACCTTTTCCGCGGGAACTTCCACTACGTCTTTCAGGATAAGAAAATCCTTATAGTTGTCATTCTTTGCCGTCGTGCCCACGTATATGCCCACATTGGCCATATGGTCCTCAGCCCTGATGTATCGATCGCCACGAAGAGACTTGAACTGCAGCCCGCCAAGAATCTTCACCACTGCTTCCGAATCGGCGCTGTTCACCTTTTTCATTGCTTCCGCAAGCACGATAAGACCGTCGTATGCCATGATAGCCCAGTCAGCCGGCCATTCCTTATATTTCTCATAGTATTTTTTGGTGAATTCCTTCATCTGGGGAGTATCGACCGCGTAAAAGGGGCAACGGGCGTAACCAAGGAGGCCTTCAGGCATATCTTTTCCCGTGGTGCGCAGCATATCGAGGTCGAACAGGGAAGTCAGACTGCTGCCCTTGAACAATCCATACGGGGTGGCCTGCTTTATAAAGCTGCTGAGGCTCCCGCCCCAGAGGCTGGAGAAAATGATGTCTGGTTTCCCAGCCATGAGCGTGGGAACGTACGGCGAGAAGTTCGTCTCGTTCACTTTCACCCAGACGGGGTCAAGAATTTTCACTCCGGGTTTCAATTTGTTGAGTTCGGCCTTGAAACTTTCCCATTGCGTGTGGCCGTAGGCATAATCCAGACCGATGTATCCATATGTTTGGTAGGGTTTTTGGGAGAGAAACAGAGCGCACCCACGAGCCTCGATTCCCGTGTTGGGAACGACCTGGAACATGAATGGCTGGAAATCGGTGGTAGTAAGGGCTTCCGTATTCGATGTATGAAAGTACACGATTTTCTTGAATTCCTGTGCGACCTTGGTTATCGCGAGGGCCACGGCACTACTGGTAGGTCCGATGAGAAAGTCGCACTTTTCGCTGAGGATCAACTCCCTCGCCATGTTCGCACCAATATCGGGCTTGAGTTGAGCATCCCGCACGACCAGTTCGAGTTTCTTGCCAAGGATGCCTCCCGCTGCATTGGTCTCCTCGATAAAGAGATCAATAGCGGCTTTTTGAGATTTGTAGAATGAGGCCCCGATTCCTGAAACATCGGCCACAAATCCGAGCCGAATCGTGTCCGCGGCCAGAGTCTCGGATGCCGCAAACCAGCCGCACACTGAAAAGACGGAGAGAAAAGTGACAAAGATCTTGAAATTCCTGGCTTTCATATTCACCTCCAAGTCGAGTGGTTGAAGCCTCAAAAAATGAGCGTCCCCGAAACTATAGTAATTCTGGAAAGTATTGTCGGTTTGATAAGCCTTCCCTTGCATGTACAATGTTGAAGCAGGTCATTGCGAGGAGCGTTGTGACGAAGCAATCTCGCTTTGGCGGACGAGATTGCTTCGGGCTTTGCCCTCGCAATGACAGTCCTCTAATCTTTTCGCGTAATCAAAGCCGACATTACTTGTAAAAAAACCTGTACCTTGTATCAGTTTGTCCCCACAACGGTGCGATCGGGGGAATCTTCACGAGAGCAGTTGCTCCGCGATTCGCGAAGCCGTGGGCATCGGTAGTCTTCGGAGCAGCGTCCGTATGAGCTGAAGAATGGACTGCCGACAGATGCTCAACTCCGCATTTGTATTTCTCCCCGGGGGAGTGTTTTCTCGGCGCGTTGGGGCTGCGTCACGCAAGGTGCGGCTCCTCAGTAGGTAAGCACCATGCCTCCATCGAAAAGCAAATCCCCACCGATAAGATACCTTGAATACCGGGAAAAGCCGAAAATAAACAAATTTCCGACGTCTATGGGGGACATCATTTCCTTGATGCGGGACCTGCCCATCATCACGTCGGTGACCACCTCTTCCGGAGTGATTCCTCTCTGTTCCGCCTGAGCGGGGATCTGCTTCAGAGCCAGAGCGGTTTTCACGAAACCGGTGCTCACGGAAAACGACCTGATTTTTCCTTCGCCTTCTGCTGCAATGGATTGTGAAAGCGCTCTCAAGCCGAATTTCGTAATGTTGTAGGCCGGCTTGTTCAATGTGCAGAGGTGCCCGTGGACGGAAGACATGTTTCCGATCGCGCCGCTCCCCGACGGACTTCTTTTCATGTGCGGAATAGCAAGTTTCGAGAGATAAAATGGTGCTCTGAGCATAATCCTTTGCATCAGGTCGAACTTTTCCATGGGAAAGTTCTCGACTGAATCGATATGCTGTATGCCCGCAATATTGGCCATGTACCGAATTGTTCCGAGCTTGGCTGCCTCGGCGACGGCATGTTCCATATCATGGTCCCTGGTCAGGTCCGTGGGGATGAAAACCATTTGGCCGCCGAGATCTCGAGCCATCTGCTGCGTTTTCTTGCCTTCCTCCACGTCCACATCCAGGCCCACAGTCATGAGATTGTTTGCAGCGGCCGCAACCGCTGTAGCTCGTCCGAGCCCGCTTGCGACACCCGTGACGATGCACACGTTGCCCGCATTAAAATCGTGGTCCACGAGGATGAGTATGTCTTCACGTCGTATGATGGGTTCTGAGATGTCCATGCTTTTCCTCGGTCTCCGCAAGATAATGCCGAAACCGGGAGCAACTTGCGTGCCAGCGGCGATCCACCTCACACCGCCTGAGTTTCCAGGATGAATTTTCTCGTTTTTCCCCAAGAATTGGGTTGTGAGGCACGAGCAAGCGAGGTATACCATTCTGTAGCATGCTGGCTACATATCGCACAAGTGCTACAGGAGCCGCCCCATGTCCCATCCGAAACAGAACAAGGGAGGCTGTACCGCCTTTCCCGGAAAACGGTGCCCCGAACTGGAACTCCTCGATCTGATCCTGGATAACATCTACAACGGTGTCATGATCACCGACGCGGATGGCTATGTCACGCATTTCAATACTCCGTACGGCCAATTCCTGGGGGTGGATGCGAAGGCCCAGATCGGCAAACATTGTACCGAAGTCATCGAAAACACCAGGATGCATATTGTAGCAAAGACGGGCAAGGCGGAAATCAACAGAAGCCACAGCATCAGGGGTCAGAACATGGTGGTCCAACGCATACCAATCAAGAAAGACGGAAAGGTAATGGCCGTCTTCGGCCAGGTCATGTTCAAGGACGTGCGGGACGTGGGAAAACTGGCTCACAAGCTCTCGCTATTGGAATCGAAAGTCGAATTGTACGAGAAGGAACTCATTTCCTTGCGATCGACGAGATACACCGTCGACAGTATCGTGGGGGTGAGCAATGAGATCGTTTCATTAAAAAGGGAGGCGCTCAGGTCTGCAGCCACGAACCTGCCGGTTCTCATTACGGGTGAATCGGGAACGGGGAAGGAACTGTTCGCACAGGCGATACATCATGCAAGTCCCCGTCGTCTCTACCCGTTTGTTCGCATTAATTGCGCGGCAATACCGCGTGATCTCTTGGAATCGGAACTGTTCGGGTACGAACCGGGTGCGTTCACCGGGGCTCTGGCCAAGGGCAAGCCCGGTAAATTCGAACTCGCTCATGGAGGAACAGTCTTCCTCGACGAGATCGGCGATCTTCCGCTGGAAATGCAGCCGAAATTACTGCGGGTTCTGGAAGAAAAAGAGGTTGAGCGCGTCGGCGGAACCTCCCTTATCAGGGTTGATTTTCGTTTGATAGCCGCGAGCAATCAGCCGCTCGACCAAATGATCGGGGATGGCCGCTTCCGCAAGGACCTTTTCTACAGACTCAAGGTGATTTCGCTCCACATCCCGGCCCTCAGACAGCGGGAGGACGATGTCATTCCGCTCGCCTATCACATCCTCGGGCAGTTGCGGGACGCCCCCAGCCCACGAATCAGAATCGACTCGGAGGCTGAACATGCGTTGCGCAAATATGAGTGGCCTGGCAATGTCAGAGAACTGCTCAACGTTTTAGAGGGGATGGCCTCATTTCTGGAAGGCGACGTGATCGAACTCAGAGACCTTCCGTTCCGTCTTTACAAGAATCGGAATCCTGCTTCGGACCAAGATCGCTCCATGCTCAGGAGCGCTCAATGGAGAGCCGAAGAAGACGCGATTCGATACGCTCTTGCCTCGACGAACCACAACAAATCGAAGGCTGCGGAGCTGCTGGGAATACATCGGACGCTGCTGTACAAGAAAATGCGAAAGTTCAAGATACCGCTTCAGTGAAATACGTTGCAGACATGGTGCTACATCTTCTGCCACAACATGCGTGTGTTTCTTCCCCGCAATGGAACGTCGTATTTTGGAGTATTCATTCGGTTACGGGTGGAAAAAGGCTGTCATTGCGGGCGCCGCGGAGCAATCTCCATGTTGAAGTGTCGAGATTGATTCGTCGTTTCACTCCTCGCCATGACAGAGCTTAGGCACTGCCCCGAATATCTGAAAATCTTAGCTAAGAGCAATGCGTTTTCAAATACTTGAAATCGGGGATGAACTTCTTGTAAGACGTTCCTCCCCGAACCCCACCTGAAGAACGTTTAGCACTCGCCGGCATCTGCATTTCCGCTGAGGAAATGCAGATGCCGGCTCATGATAGAAGTTTCTGGGGGTGGGTGGGCGGGACACTCTTTACAAAGAGGGTCCCCCCAATCTTACTTTTTTGAAAGCGCATTCGCATTAGAGCAATTTTCCGTTTCTTTTTGACAACGTGTGTGCTTATAATAGGCGGGGTTCTTGTGTTTTCAATTTGGTACGAGGATGGATTTTTTGATGCGTATTGCATTCAAGATACCGGTAGTGGTACTGATCCTGGTTACCTGCGCATCTTCCTGCTACGCGGAGGATTACCCGGGAATACGGATCGACAGCTCCTTCAGGGTGGAATATCTGTTCGGAAGATTGAACAATCGCTTGTCAGATCCCACCAATCCGGTTTACCAGGTAATTCCGGACTTTCTCCCCCTGAGATTAGACCTGCTTTCGCGAATGGCCGTGCTTACGGGCTTTGTGGAAATCTCTCCCTATCCGGTGATATCAGGGCGGCTGGTAGGATCCGTGAGTGTTGCCGAAGGCACTTTTCCTGTCCGTCGTTTAATCGATGTGACAGCCATAATAAACCAAACAGGGAATTGGGCGCGCTGGGAAGTCAAGCCCGATCTGGATACCTGGGAGGTTGCCGGACTCTATCATCTATGGAACGCCGCGGGGTACAGATTCAGTTTCACCGCAGGGTACAGAAGCGAAAGATGGCTTTTTCACGGAGAACCGACCGTGGCCGGAATCGGGACCCTTCGCGACGAGTATTCCTCGTCCATCCCGTTTATCGGGCTCCAGACCTCCATGCTGTTCCCGTGGTGGAAAGCGCGATTCGAGGTGCTGGGTTCGCCTTTCATGAACAGAAAGGCTACGATCGATAACGGGGCATTCAGAGCACAGGGAAACGGCACAAACGGAGGCCTGCTGGAGTTTCAAATGGAGGGTTCCGTCGGTTTGACGCCGTCTCTGTTCCTGGGCATAAACGCGTGCTATTCGTATCAGGAGTTGTACGGCAACTCCACGGCATCATTCAGAGACTTGGGAGGAAACACCACTTTCACCCTGTACACCACTGCGGACTTGCTACGGATAGGATTCGACATAAACGTGTTGTTCTGAATCACCCATCACAATTCACTGCAACGCACCTCGCTTTGCCCCCACATGGATTCAAGTTCTGCCTTCCACGCTCGGACAGCGTCCAAAGCCCGTTGAGCAACCATTTCTTTCTTTCGTTTCTTGGGGGTGCCTTCCGCCGCGGAATCTATAATTCCGAAATTCACGTTCATTGGTTCGTACCTCTTGGACGGAAGATCGCGGGTGTGTTTCATGAGCGCACCTATGGCGGTCCCGGAAGAGGGCAGGCGAGGCTCAAGCCCGCGTGCCAGTAGCCCGGCAAGGATTCCTACCACCAGACCGGATGCGGTTGATTCGATATAACCTTCTACGCCGGTAATCTGGCCGGCAAAAAAGGCGTGGGGCCGGTTCCGGCACCGGGAAAATTCGTCAAGCGCACGAGGCGCGTCCAGGTACGTGTTGCGATGAATCGAGCCGAGTCTCACGAATGAGGCATTTTCGAGTCCCGGAATCATCCGAAACACACGCTCTTGCTCGGGGTGAGTCATTTTGGTTTGAAATCCCACGAGGTTAAAAAGCTTCCGTTCCCGATTCTCGGCTCGAAGTTGAACCACCGCAAACGGCCTTTTGCCCGTTGCCGGGTCCACGAGTCCCACCGGTTTCATGGGTCCAAAAGACAACGTATCCGGGCCCCGGCCGGCAATCTCCTCCACGGGGAGGCACCCTTCGAAATGAGGAATATTCTCGAAGGGGTATGGATCGACTTTTTTCGCGTGTACGATTGCATCGACAAAGGCCCTGTACAGCGGCTCGTCCATGGGGCAGTTCAGGTAATCGCCCTCTCCCTCGCCGTATCGCGACGCTCTGAATATCTTGCTCATATCAAGGGAATCGGCAGCCACAATGGGAGCAATGGCGTCGTAGAAGGACAGGCCGTCCGAGCCTATGATGCGGGCTATATCCTGAGCCAGGCTGTCGGACGTGAGCGGCCCGCTGGCAACGATGACCAGACCGTCGCTCGCGTCCGGAATTCGGGTCGCCTCCGTACGCTCCACCGTGACCAGGGGTTCCTCATCCAATCGAGACGTAATGAACGATGCAAAGAGATCTCGATCCACTGCCAGAGCTTTTCCGGCGGGAACAGCGGTTGCGTCAGCCGCTTCCAGGATAAGGGAATTCATGATGCGCAATTCTTCCTTGAGCAAGCCTGCCGCGGAGGTGACGGACGAGGCTCGCAGAGAATTGGAACACACCAGCTCGCCCAGATTAAAAGACTGATGCGCGGGAGAATATCTGGAAGGTTTCATTTCCACGATTCGTACGGGGAGACCTCTCCGCGCGAGCTGCCACGCAGCTTCGGATCCGGCAAGACCTCCTCCGATAACCGTTATATAGGCCGACATCTGTGAATTCACCCAATTCTCGCACTTCTTGGTATTGCTTTTCGTACGTTCGATGCCGGATTTCATGACCAAGAGAGATTGCTTCGTCGCTGCGCTCCTCGCAATGACAGGCCCGAGCAGTGTCATTGCGAGCGAAGCAATCTGCTCGGATAAAAAAATGTGCGACCTGATTTAAGAAAACCTGCGCTTAGTCCCAACTGGGCACAGCGGCACCGTCATGCCTTTGTTCCGGACTGCGCTGGAACCATCAATTTCTCGTGAGCGCCAGCAGTTTCGAGATGCCACCCGTGAAGAAAGGATTCGGTGATTTGATCTCTTCTTTCGGTTCCGTCCGGCCGGGAGTCTTTCGTGACGCGATAATGGTATCGCCGCTGGTGAGAACTGTCAATCGGACCGGCACCGTTCCAGGGCCCACCATGCCAATCTCTTTGGCGGACGCGAGTGAGAGATCGACAACGCGTTCCCCGACGAACGGACCCCGGTCGTTTATGCGGACAACCACCTCTTTCTTGTTGAGCAGATTGGTGACTTTCACTACGGAGTGCAGAGGCAGCGTGTTGTGTGCGGCAGTGAGCAGATGCATGTCGTACACTTCACCGGTTGCGGTTTTTTTTCCGTGGAATCCCGGGCCGTACCACGAGGCCACTCCGTCCTGAAAATGGCCTGTTTTTGCCTTTTTGAGCGGATAATAGGTTTTTCCCAGGACGGTATAGGATTTGGGGCAGTCCTTCTTCGCATGCTGAACGCTCGTCGCACAGCCTGTTGCCATAAGAAGAACCGCACAAACAAGCGGAATGCTTTTGAGGAACAGTTTCATTGGTTCGGCTTCTCGATGTGCAAGTCCTCAAAATCAGCCGATTTATAACATGTGAATGAGTCAAATGTCAAGCATATCCTTGAAAACACCAATTACTATCTAATATTTAACAATATAAAATGATCAGACCATTTTCCGAAAAACCGCATCGTCGCGGTACCTTATCGTTTTCTCATTGTTTCCTAACGGAAGCCTAACAAACCACGATCATTGTGGGGTGTCGCGTTGAATGCTGCGTCAATCAAGATCGGAAGCAGATTGAGGCACAGAGTCTTCACCAACACTTCTGATGTGCATTCAGAGAAGCAATATTCAGGAAAGCTGGGGTATCTCCGGATAGCAGTCAGGCCACTGGGTCGTGGCAGGAGGAATGCCAGCTGAGGCGCTCGTGCGATTGCATGGTATAATACGGCACTGATTTCTACGAGGAGGATTTGATGCGACGACGGCCTGAGACCTTCAAGGGTACGGTGTACCACACCGCATCCGGTCCGTACGGAACTCTCCTGGAAATTGAGGAATTTTCTTTGTGGTACGGACAAAAGCAGGCCCTTTTCGAAATAAATATGGGAATAGAGAAGGGGCTCGTCACAGCGCTCATCGGACCGTCCGGATGCGGAAAATCAACGCTCTTACGATCCATAAATCGTATGAACGATCTCATAGACGGGCTCACCACAAAGGGAAAAATCGCTCTGGACGGGACGGACATTTACAGTCCCCACGTAGACGTCATTGGCCTGAGAAAGATCATGGGAATGGTTTTCCAGAAGCCCAATCCGTTTCCCATGTCCATTGCTGCGAACGTTGCTTATCCGCTGCGGGTGGACGGAATACGCGACAGAAAAACCATTCAGGAGACCGTAGAGAATGCCCTGAAGGGATCGGCCCTTTGGGACGAAGTCCGTGATCGGCTTCAGGATAATGCGCTTGGACTATCCGGCGGCCAGCAGCAGCGCCTGTGCATCGCGCGGGCCATAGCGGGCGGTCCTGAAGTGCTCCTCATGGACGAACCCTGCTCCGCATTGGACCCCGTTGCAACGGCAAAGATCGAGGATCTCATAGACGACCTCCGGGGAAGGTACAGCATCGTAATAGTAACTCACAACATGCAGCAGGCAGCTCGAGTCTCGGATAATACCGCGTTCATGTATCTGGGATCTCTCATTGAATACGGAGAGACTTCGACCATTTTCACAAATCCCAAAGTTGAAAAGACCATGGAGTACGTCACAGGCCGGTTTGGATGACTCTGGAGCCGAAATGCGCTACAGACTTTGGGAACACCTAGCGATGCACCTGAGACCTGCTTGAGGAATTCGTATGGAATTACCCGAACGGAAGATCTTCACAGTAACGGAATTCACCGAAAGAATTCGGGATCTACTGGAACAGAAATTTCCTTCCGTCTGGATTCAGGGAGAAATATCCAATTTGCACGCGGCTCCTTCGGGACACGTCTATTTCACGCTCAAGGACGATGCTGCCCAGATCCGCTGCGTGATGTTCAAGATCCAGACCAGGTTTTTGAAATTTCGCCTGGAAAACGGCCTGCACGTGATCGCGTGGGGTAGACTGTCGGTGTACGGGCTCCGGGGGGAGTACCAGTTGATTTTGGACACCATGGAACCTGCAGGCCTCGGCAGTCTTATGCTCGCGTTCGAGCAATTGAAGACCAGGCTGACAGCCGAGGGCCTGTTCGATGTCTCCCGCAAGAAACCGGTCCCGCCTTTTCCCAAGCGCATCGGACTGGTCACGTCCGCAAGGGGCGCGGCAGTCCGGGACATGATCCGAATCATAAGGAGGAGGTTGCCGGGAACCCATATTCTCGTGAGCCCTGCGACCGTGCAGGGCGACCGTGCACCGGAGGAGATCAAAGCAGCGGTGCGCCGCCTGTGCGAAGCGGGAGATGTGGACGTGATCATTCTGGGACGAGGCGGTGGAGCCATCGAGGATCTGTGGGCATTTAACGACGAGAAGGTCATCAGGACCATTGCAAACTGCCCTTTGCCCATCGTGAGCGCGGTGGGGCACGAGACGGACGTGACGCTGGCGGATTTCGCCGCGGATTTGCGAGCTTCGACTCCGTCCGCCGCCGCGGAAATGCTTGTTCCGGACAAACGTGAGCTTGATGCCGCGGTTCTCCATCTCGGGACAAGGCTGCACATCGCAATGTACAACGCGTTGGAGAGCTTGTTCCGCTCCGTGCAGGAGCTGATGGGCAGATTCTACGATCCCCGGCGCCAAGTCCGGGAACACAGGATGAGACTCGACGAACTTGCTGTTCGCTTGAGCCGCTCCATGCACCGCAGCCTGGATACCCACCGGAGGGATCTGGAATCCACAGCGTCGCGGTTGAGGCCCACGTACGTATCGAGACTGGTCGAGTCGGGGAAAACGGAGTTCAATGCACTGGTCCAGCGATTGTGCCGTGCGGTCGGTGACGTGGCGAGGAACGATCGAACCAATCTGGAGAGTCTTTCCGCCAGACTGGACAGTGTCAGCCCTCTTCGCGTCCTGTCCAGAGGCTATTCCATCACATTCAAATCTGATACGGGAGCCCTGGTCACGGACGCGGCTCAGGTGGAATCGGGAGACGAAGTCAGTGTCCGCTTACACAGGGGAATGCTTTTTTGCCTGACCACGGGAAAACGTGATCAGCCAGAGGATGCTTGATACCATTGCGCTTCCACCTATTTGAAATCGGATGAGAACTTCTTGCAAAAAGTGCTCCGCGATTCTTCCTCACGGGAATGCGAATCCGTATCATTCAGTCTCGGGAAGGAGCCGTCGTTTCCGCGTCATTGCCAAGAGTGTGCGATGACGGGCCTTTTTCCCTTCCCAAAGGACTGGATACTGCTGTACACGCATTTTTTTCTTGAAATGGATGGAAGATGTGATAGAAGGGCGGCAAATCTTATCACCATACGCATATTTGCGAACCGAGAGAAGCCTGGCGGCTTCAAATGTCCTGTCGTCGGGCTTTTCGTTTGTACGGATAATGGATAAGTATTGCTTTTCGTAAGTTCGGTGCCGGATTGCATGACCAGGAGAGATTGCTTTGTCGCTTCGCTCGCAATGACAGGCCCGAGCAGTGTCATTGCGAGCGAAGCGAAGCAATCTACTCCGACAAAAATGTGCGCCCCGATCTAATCGCATTTGCCTCAAGACTTATGAGATTCCAGGGCTGAGGGCTCTCCTGAGCGAAGTGATGAGACGGATCTGCGTAGTCCCCAGCGAAGGAGTGCCCCCAGCCTGTGCCCGGAATCGAGTTACCTGTAAAAAAGTGAATCCGTACAAGATAACCTGTGCTAAGTCCTAGAATTTCTGTAGAAGCAACTTGATAGGTATTTTTCATAAGATAATATCCCATAAAAGATAAGTTATTTATTGAGAAATTCGATTCAATCTGCTATAATTCAATCGTTAAATGTCCAAATGACGGGCATCAATGTAAAAACCTTCAAGTGAGGTTCATCATGGAAAGGGTTATGGTTGTGGTGCTTGCTGCGACGTTGTTCTTGGGGGCTTTTGCCGGGCAGGCTGACTGCATGAACGCGTGTCCGATGCCGGTTCCCCAAAGTTGTCCGCAGCGTACACTGATAACGAAAATGGTTCCGTGCGTGAGAACGGAAATGGTGCCCGAGGTGCAGCCCTGCACACGCATGGTGCCCGTGCAGAGAATCGGATACAGGATACAGAACGTCATGCTGAAGGGAACTCCCGTGGGATGCCCCGTAGGCCAGGACGGATGTACGAAGTGCTGCCCTCAGCCGTTCTGTCAGGTGGTCCAGCAGAAGGTGCCGTACGTCTATTATCAGCCGACGCCGGTGCCTTGGTATAATGTGGTTTATAAGCCGGTTTGTCGCCAGGTTATGATGCCGCAACAGTACATGGTGGAAGCCACGCCCATATGCGGCAAATAAGTTGATGTCCGTTGGACGGGGTGGGGGAATTCCGGAGCACGGTTTCGGGATCCCCCCATATTCCTTGTTGTATTACGGCTTCCGTTCCTGAATTCACCCTCCAGTCCAGCCTCGCCGTGAGAATGGAATCCTGTCATCGTTCCTCTTTTCTGAAATCAACGTGCGTACAGCCGTTCCCATCGGAACTGATTGACATGTGTTTCCTGGTATCGGATACTCTGTTTTTCAAATAAGTCGGGAGCTTCTTCTGATGAAAAACGTGGTCGTTACGGGTGGCGCGGGTTTTATCGGCAGCCATCTGATCGGAACTCTTCTTTCACGGGGAGAGTATGTGATTTGCCTGGATAATTTGTTTACGGGCTCGAAAAGAAATATTGCACCGTTTCTGAACAATCCCAACTTCGAATTCGTCCGACATGACGTGGTTGTTCCCATCCTTCTGGAAGCCGACGAGGTGTATCATCTTGCCTGTCCGGCATCACCCGTGCACTATCAGAATAATCCCATCAAGACGCTCAAGACATCGGTTCTCGGAACTCTGAACATGCTGGGGCTTACCAAGCGCACCAGAGCCAAAATTCTTCTCGCGTCCACATCCGAAGTGTACGGCGACCCGAATGTCCATCCGCAGCCCGAATCGTATTACGGAAATGTCAATCCCGTAGGGCCGAGGGCTTGCTATGACGAGGGTAAAAGAGCCGCTGAGACGCTCATGGTAGGGTACAGGGATTACAACCATGTGAACGTGGCCATTGCGAGGATTTTCAATACGTACGGCCCGAGGATGCTGCCCAATGACGGGAGAGTGGTGAGCAATTTCATCTGCCAGGCATTGCGGGGCCACAATATCACTCTGTACGGAGACGGAAAACAGACTCGATCTTTTTGCTATATTTCCGATATGGTGGACGGATTGGTTCGGCTCATGGAGAGCTCCGAGACCACCCCCGTGAATCTTGGCAATCCCCATGAGGTGACCATTCAAGATCTGGCCGAAAAAATCTTGGAGATGATTCCGGCGACGAACTCCGGCATCGAATTCAGGCCGTTGCCGACGGACGACCCGATAAGGCGCAAACCGGACATTTCTCGTGCTCGAAACATCCTCAAATGGGAACCGAAAGTCCCGCTCGAATCAGGACTGGAAGCGACGATAGCGTATTTTCGCGAGGCACTGGAGTCGGTTCATGAGCCGGAATAAATCGAACAGCAGCATGAAGAGATTCGTTTTGATCACGGCCGGCACAGCTCTCGGATTGTTTTTTCTCTTTCTGACATTCCGTGACATCTCGTTTCCCGATTTTCTGAACGGAGTGAAGGAAATGAATCCCGTTTACCTTCTGCCGGGCATACTCATCATGTTGTCCGTCCAATTGGTGAGGGCGCTAAGATTTGGATTGATACTGAGCCCGTTCTGCAGGTTGACGGTCAAGGATTTGTGGGATCTGCTGAATGTATGGGCAGGAGCCAGCATGATCATGCCCGCTCGCCTCGGGGAGCTGGTAAGGCCGTACCTGCTGAAGGAGCGTGGAGCATCGTTTTCCAGCGGGATCGGTGCGGTGATGGTGGAGCGTTTCTTTGATTTGTCGGGCCTGTTGCTCTTGCTGGGGCTGGTGCTGTGGAAGACACCTGAAATTCCTAAACCGTATTCGTTTTTCGGCGAAATGGTGCTCGGAGTGCTGGCGATGGGGTATGTGGGAGTTTTGCTTACCCTGGCGTATCGATCGAAGGTGCAGGCCGCTGTGACGAGAATGTTATCGGTGTTTCCTGAGAGAGTATCCCATTTCCTGGACGGATTTTTTCAGCGACTGCTCGATGGCTTCGGAATCATGGCAAGTTTTCGCCAAGTCATTGTTATTTTTGGT
>DATHCX010000149.1:0-9658 GCA_035319325.1 Desulfomonilaceae bacterium | reverse complement strand
TGTCATTGCGAGGAGTGGAACGACGAAGCAATCTCAATATGTGATAGAGGAGCTAGATTGCTTCGCTACGCTCGCAATGACAGGAGTCCGAGCATTGTTCTTGTGCAACTTAATGATTACCTGGGGGGCAGGTTGTCATTGCGAGGAGTGGAACGACGAAGCAATCTCAATATGTGATAGAGGAGCTAGATTGCTTCGCTACGCTCGCAATGACGATCTGAATAGATACCATTTTCATCACCCGATCTTTGGCGATCCTGGGCTTGCTCTCGTCACGACTAATGAGAGATTGTCTTTTGGCGGTTCCGAACTGCAAGAGCCGCAAACGCGGTAATGGACAGCACCATTCCTGCAGAAAATAGCGTCCAATTGAAATGGCTTGGAATGCCGCCCTCAGAAATGTTCTTGTAGTCCTGGCAAAATGAGACGATAACGACAATTCCGCCGCAGCTGATCAGCAGCCATTCCGACCAATGTGCCAGAAGGGGCTTTCCGCGATGTTCAAAATAGAGCACGACCGCGCCACATGCGATCATTATGGCGGAGACGATAAGGGGAGCCAGGATTGGAGCTACCCACGGCACGGGGATGAGGAAAAGAAGATCCCAGGTCAAGAAATCCTCAGGCCAATTTAGAAACAGCTTGAGCCAAATATAATAAAAGATATCCCAAATTCCGAAGGCAATTATGAAATGAGCCCAGGATTCACGTCGATTCCGCCCCGCAGCCGCTGCAAGCGTCGCCAGCATGATCAGCGTAGCCAGCTCCCTGCCGTACTCAATGAGAAGGCGTCTTAAGTGTTCATTACCCAGCGCGCTGAGTTGCTCCAGCGTGTACATGGGAAACTGGAATCCTCCCCTTGAAAGGGGATAGTAAATGGCCCGCATGTATTCGACTACGGCAGCTTCTACGAACGCAAAGGCAACGGCCCAAAAGATCACCCAAGGAAGCTTTTTCACCTGGTACCCTGTCGATGACTACCAGTAATCGTCTGACCCGGTCGCCTGCTCGATGAATCGGGTCCTCGTGTAAGCTGTGCATTCAGTGCAGGAAAAGTCCGACCACCGGCATTTCAATGCAGTATCCAAGCAGTCGCCGTAATGATCGCAATCAACTTTTCGGTAGGGTCTGTCTGAATCCCGGTTGCCTTTCACAAGAGTAGGACATGGTTCCATTTTTTGACACAACCTCCCATACCTCTGAAGGGATCTCCTCGTTCTTCGAAATCGACGGGCATCCCATATCGTATTCTCTCCGCTTCTCCGGGGCGAACCGAAAAAACGGATACAATCCAAACTCTTCCCTGGCTCTTACGACCGCTTACACCTCGTCACTCGAGCGAAATCATGTGCCCGCCGATTACCAACCTTCCCACCAAATTTCATAACATTGCTGAATAATAGCGATTAATCCATTCTCACCCATCGAGGTAGGAATTTTTAAACTAGATAAACGCCTTTGTCAAGTCCAAATCTCTTGGCGACCTCTCGGTCTCCAGCATCCAATGCGGGCTCGCGGAACGTGAAATTCCCCTGGACACGAAAATCTCGACTTGTTACCATACAGTGTCTAAAGTCATTTCTCGCTCTGTCTCGAAAACCTTTGCCAGGAACGACAATGGTCATTGTAGCATGCTTATCACAAAAAGGGGTGCCGATCGCCGACGTCATCTACAGGGCTGGTCTCCACGTGGAAGTTCGGGTTGCCAAGGAACATCAGCTTCAGGAGATATGCTTCGCACTGTGCCATTCCGATAATCAAGAGCTCAAAGGAAATTGGGAAGAAGCGCTTGACAGGTATTTTAACGAAGGAATCTTCGATTCGGGGGATACTCGTTTTCCGGGGGAAATGAGGCGCATCGGATGCGCCAGGGACCACAAGACGCTTTTCCGCCAGGCAGCACACGCTCTGCTCAAGGATCTTCAACAGCACGGATACGAAATTGAAGTAGAATTTGTGTAGATTCCATGACCGTCCGTAGGATCGTCAGCCCCTCCCCGGACACTTCTAACGTTTGCGGGCATCCCGAGATCGGCCGGACGAAACGGTGGGAATTGTTGGCGCCTGCTTTAAAGCAGTTCTCGAACATTCTGTCGGATGAGTTGATGCCTTTCTCCCACATTCCGACCAGTCAATCATGTCATTGCGAGGAGTTGAACGACGAAGCAATCTCTGTTTTGGTCGGTTGGAGATTGGTTCGGGCTTTACGCTCGCAAAGACTGGCTTCGGATCCTTTCGCGTGATCCAAACCGTCACTAGTTTTGAGAACCCCTTTAACGGCTTGAGGTGGTGTTCGGGGGGGAACGTCTTACAAGAAGTTCCTCCCCGATTTCAAGTATTTGAAAACGCATTGGTATTAGTCCAGCGAAGATGCCACGTACAACAGGGCCGGCCCCCGCTGCAACTTCAGACGGATGAGCTTGTTGTTTGCAGCGTTCTTGACGGCTGCTTGGAATTCAGTCACGTCCGTGACGGGCTTGTCGTCCACTTCCCGAATGACGTCTCCGCTCTTCAGGCCCATTCTGCTGCCCACTCCCTCGGAATTCACCTCTTTAATCCGGACGCCTTCGCCTTCCTTCAATCCCATTTGTTCGGCGGCCGCAGCCGGCAACTTTTCGATTTCAATGCCGAGTTCGTTTGATAATTCGCCTCCGGAAGGAGTCGCGGGCTGAGTGGTCGACGCCATGGTTTTCTGATTTCGTTCACCGATGTTCATGCTGACGTCGATGGTCTTCTTATCCCTCCAGATGGTCAGTTTGGCTGCGGATCCCGGTTTTTCCCTACCGACGAGATTCTTCAGGTTTGCTGCGCCGGATACGGGCTGGCCGTTGAACTTGACGATAATGTCGCCCGACTTGACGCCGGCCTTTTCCGCGGGACTCCCCTCGATGACCTGCGAAACCAGGGCTCCTTCCGTGTCGGTTCTCCCGAAGGATTTCGCGAGAGAGTCGTTCACGTCCTGGATGTTGACACCCAGGAGGCCTCTCCGAACCTTTCCTTCTTTCAGCAGGTCATCCATGATCACCTGCGCGGCGTTCGAGGGAATTGCGAAACCTACGCCTTGATAGCCACCGCTGCCCGTTGCTATAGCAGTGTTTATACCGATCACGTCCCCGTTGATGTTTACCAGCGGACCGCCGGAGTTGCCGGGATTGATCGCCGCATCGGTCTGGATAAAATCTTCATAGTCGATGATCCCCACGCCCGAGCGACCGGTCGCGCTGATGATTCCGGAAGTCACGGTGCGGCTAAGGCCGAAGGGATTGCCTACGGCCAAGACGATCTCGCCGACGTGCAATTTCGACGAATCCCCGAGCTTGGAAACGGGGAGGTTGGTGGCATCGATTTTTACCACGGCAATATCACTCTCGGCATCGGAGCCGATGACTTTCGCTGTAAAGGATCTCTTGTCGAAAAGATTGACTTTGATTTCCTCTGCATCTTTCACCACATGAGAATTTGTCAGGATATACCCGTCCGGAGACACGATCACCCCGGATGCTTTGCCGTAATGGCGCGGACCGCCTTCGGGTTTCGGACCTTTTTTGTGAGGCTTGAAAAATTCGTCATAAAAATCTTTGAAGTTGGGATTTCCTTTGAAAAAGGGTTCCATGTCTCCCATTGAGCTCATGGCGGATTCTTTTTTTGTAGCGCTTATGTTGACAACTGAAGGAGTCACTTTTTCCGCCACCTGGACGAATGCGTTATTCAGTTGCTGCAGAACGGAGGGTGGGTCGGCTTTTGCGGAAGAGGGTGAACCGGTTGCAAGAATCACAATGGCCAACACAGCGAAACCCGGTGTCAGCACTTTCGTGAAACGGCCTTGTGTCATTGATTTGTCTCCTTTTGGACGGGTGAATATCACATCTCTTTGACCAATTGCAGGACAAATAGTTCTGTCCGTTTGAGCAGAAATAACAGGCCCAGGGTACCCATTCAGTTACGGGTGGGAAAAGGATGTAATTGCGAGTGCAGCGAAGCAATCTCCGCCCTTATACCAATGCGCTTTCAAAAGAGTAACATTTAAGGGCGGGTTCACGGCCTGTCCTGCCGGATCTCCTCCGCTACGAACGGCGCGGCCTGACTCGCTTCGGAGAACCGACAGGACAGGCTTCATCCATCGTCACTTGTCTGGTAGCGCATTGGTATTAAGTATCCAGATTGCTTCGTCGTTTTACTCCTCGCAATGACAGAGGCTCGGCAGTTCCCCCGAGTGACTGAATGAATACGGCCCAGGCACGAGGTCTATAGCATAGACGGATTTGGAAGTGAAGTTGGAGTTTTATATTTTCAGGAAGGCAGCAATCCCGGACTCAAAAAACACCGAACATTCATTTGCCGAAACAAAAAAAGCACTCGGACGATGCTCATGTGCTCATGCATCAGGACCGTTCCGACTCAAATCAGCGTCGCTCGGCAAAACAAGATCGGCCTTCATATCATCAAGCCCGAACTGCGGACTTTACCCTTATGGTTGGCTGTCGGAACAGAGCAAATCGCAACCAGGTGAAAGCAAATTCGAGCAGAGCCGTGTCGTCCGTTTTCAGATTCTCCACCAATTGAGCGTCAAGCTCGAATTTGGACAGAAAACCGCTCTTGAACACGAAATCTCGAAATTTTTCGCTGTTGTAGCAAGACATGACGAACATCTGCATGTGCTGCGGCCCCAGTTCCACGGCCTTTCCCCTGGATTTCAGGACATAGAGTTCCATGAGCAGGTCGTTCAGACGATTGTACTCCTCCATTCCCTGATCCGCCAGCCACTCCCGCACCTTCCAGCGTCTGGTCTGCTCAAAGCCCCTGCAGTGGCTTTCCCTGACAGTGAAATAGAACTCCTGTTTGGAGCCATCCATCGGATGGGAACTGGCTGCACGACCGAGAGGGTAAATTCGGCACGCTCCGGGTCGATCTTCGTATAACGAGCAACCCTGCGGTGTGACAAAAGGGCAGCGCCTGGTTTCCCGGTCCATGTTCATCAGAATTTCCGGGAACCCGTGCCCGGTTTTCCATCTCATGACTGTGTGGGTGTCCAGGAATTCTTCCGACGACAAGACGAGGCGCTTTCTGAGCCTCAGTACGTCATAGGGAGTGAGCAAGAGTTCGAGTTTCCCGCAACACTCGGTGAAGCAGGGTACTTCAGGACCGCAGGCGAATGTAAAGGAGCTATCGAGCGAGAGCCTGTTGTCAGTATCCAGGATGGTTTCGGGTACTCCGTGTACGTGATCCATGAAAATATCCTTTTCGGGGGCTATTCGACAGGGGAAAGTGCATTATGGTCCAGATAGCGGGCAAAGTCCAGGAGACTGGAAAATACGAGATCCGCGGATTCGTCCGGCTCCTCGCTGATGAGCACGGTAGTAACGCCCGCGCTTTTCCCTGCTAAGACGTCCGTTGAAGAATCCCCCACCATGAAGGAGACACTACGATCGATATTCAAATCAAGGCTGGCTGCCAGAAGCATTCCGGGTTCGGGTTTTCTGCACGAGCATTTTTCGAATTCCTCGTGAGGGCAATAGTAGATTGCGTCGAGAACAGTTTTGTTTTTTTCCAGTTCCATCTGCATGTGATCGTGAATGGTTTCAAGATCTTTGCCTGTCATGAATCCCCGCGCTATGCCACGTTGATTCGTGATCAGAACGAGAAGGAATCCCAGCCGTTTGAAAATGGCCAGGGCACGCCTGACTCCGGAAACGAATTCAAACTCTCCTACATGGGTCACATATCTGCTTCCCGGGAGCTTCACGTTTATGACGCCGTCCCGGTCAAGAAAAATGGCCCTCTTGGCTGTGAGCGTGCGGGAGGATTCTTCCACTGTGTTTTTCTCGAGCGAAGAGCTTTGGTGATTTGCTCAGCCTGGGTTCAACATGCTTGTTTCAGCCGCCGAAGGAAGGATGAACGAATTCCACCCGGTCACCATCGTTGATTTTGCGCGTGCCGTAGTCCCGCCTGTAGACAAATCGGCCGTTGATCTCAACGATGACAGCGGGATCGTCTTCGTTTGTTCTGTCCAGAAGCTCCTGGACCGTGAGATCCGTCGTGGGGGATTCTTCCGGAAAGCCGTTGAACAGGAACATCAAATCGCACCTCGGGCCGGGAAAGTTCATTGTGTCCGGTGGGATGATAGACTGAGCCTGTGGAGGGGGGAATTTTCGTCGAAATTCCCCCTTGCAGATCTATTTCCGGATACCCTTCATAGCCATAAAGAGCCGTTCCGAGGAAACGGGTAATTCGGTTATCCTTACGCCTGTGGCATCGTATATGGCATTGAGAATGGCCGGGATGGTGGGCATGATAGCTCCCTCCCCAACCTCTTTGGCTCCGTAAGGCCCGTTGGGTTCATTGGATTCCACGATGATGCTTTTGACATTGGGCATGTCTAAGGCGGTAGGTATGCGGTATTCCCCGAGGGAAGCGTTCATGATCCTGCCCCTGGAGTCAAATTTTACTTCCTCGAAGAGGCACTCGCCCAGGCCCATTGACAGAGAACCTTGCATCTGACCCTCTACGAGTGTCCGATTGATCGCGAGGCCGCAGTCATGGGCATCCGTCATGTTATCCACCGTGACTTCACCCGTTTCCAAATCCACCGTGACTTCCACGATCTGAGCCGAACACCCGTACGCAGGGGAGGTTCCCACTGCTGCACCTTTGTACGCGCCTCCCAGTCGAGGGGGTTTGTACTTGCCTGTGCCGACAATGGTGCCAGCCTGCAGAAACGCAAGCCGCGCAGCTTCTCTAAACGTGAGGAAATCGCCGGTTGGCGGGTCGGTCCAGCCCCGATGCTCCTTGATGTACATGGTTCGGATCTTGGCGAAGTCGCCCGGACCTCCATCGAAGAGCACGTTGCCGTCCCTGAACGTAATAGAAGCGCCATCGCACCCCATTTCCGCGGCAAGGAACCTGGCAATCTGGTCCCGGACCTGCTCCGCAGCTTCTTTGGTGGCATGTCCCGTCATGAGGGTCTGCCTGCTGGAATATGCTCCCAGGTCCACGCTCATATCGGTGTCCCCGGAATATACCCGGACGTTCTCCAGCTTCATCCCCAACGTTTCGGCTGCAATCATGCCCATGACGGTGTCAGAACCCTGACCGATTTCCGCCGATCCGGTCAGAACGTTCGCTATACCGCCGTCTTCGCTCATTTTGATCACAACGGTGGAATGGTATGTGTCGGACCGGTATATGGGGTATCCAGCCCCTGAAACAAAAAAACCGCAGGCCATGCCTATGCCCTTGCCTTTGGGCAGCTTGCCTTTTTTGTTGTTCCAATCCGATCGATCGCGGATTGCTTCGATGCACTCTTTCATGCCGAGACTCGACATGTCCAATTCGTTGACCGTGAGGTCACCGGTGGTCATGATGTTCTTGAGCCTCATGTCAACGGGGTCCATTCCCAGCTTCTCTGCGGTCATATCGAGCAACTGTTCGAAAGCTGCTCTGTGAGCCACACCTCCGTGGCCTCTTTGAGCACCGCACGTAGGTTTGTTCGTGTACACCCTGTGCCCGTCGTACTTCATGGCTTGGAGCTTGTACGGACCGCCCAGGAGCGACCCTGAATAATATACGGTCGCGATCCCGAAGCTGGTGTAAGCGCCTCCGTCCAGAATGGCCTTATTCCGGAGCGCCACCATTGTGCCGTCTTTTTTTACGCCGAGACTCATCTCAGCATAAAACTGATGCCGGGCACGGCTGTGGAGAAACACCTGCTCTCGAGTATACGCCATTTTCACAGGCTTGCCGGTCTCCCGGGCAAGCAGGGCGCAGCTCATTTCCAGCGGTGTGGCCTCGCATTTCGGCCCGAAGCCTCCGCCCACGTACGGTTTGACCACCCGCACGTTTCCCACGGGGATTTGAAGCACCATCGAAACGGTCCGCATGACGTAATGGGGAACTTGAGTGGAGGTATAGAGGGTGAGTTTCCCGTCCAGGTCGAAAAAGGCCAGACAGGCGTGGGGTTCGATAAAAGCCGCGTCCTGTCGCTTGTTCAGGAATGTGTGGTTCACCACCAGATCGCATTCGTCGAAAGCTGCATCAGTATTGCCGAATTCCTGGT
This sequence comes from Desulfomonilaceae bacterium, assembly GCA_035319325.1. GTDB lineage: Bacteria > Desulfobacterota > Desulfomonilia > Desulfomonilales > Desulfomonilaceae > DATHCX01. The sequence goes on along the minus strand of DATHCX010000149.1, from coordinate 1,605 downwards.
GCACTTCGGCATTGATGTTGCCGGGAAACTCGTCGTGGATCTGAGGCGCGCCTTCTTTCATGGCATCGAACATATCGAACACTGCCGGAAGTTCTTCGTAATCGACTTTGATGAGACTTAACGCTTCTTGGGCGGTTTCCTGATCCACCGCCGCAACAGCCGCGATTTCATCGCCCACATAGCGCACTCTGTCGTGAGCAAACAGTGTCTCATCATACCGGGCGGGCGAAACACCATACTTGATCAGTCCGGCTTCCTTTGCCGTCACCACGGCCTTGACTCCGGCAAGCTTGCGCGCACGGGAAACGTCGAGATGGCGAATCTTGGCATGCGCGAGAGGGCTCTGGAGCAGCGCGGCATAAAGCGTGCCGGGCATGCTCAGGTCATCCGCGTATTTTGCCCGACCTGTCGCCTTCGCGGGACCGTCCAATCTGGGGGCTCTGGTATTGAGAACCTGGTAGTCAGTCATTTCAGGATACCTCCGTTCCCTCGATCGCTTTGGCAGCTTCCTGTATAGCCTGGACGATCTTTTGGTAGCCGGTGCATCTGCACAGGTTGCCGGAAATAGCGGTACGAATCTCCAGTTCCGTCGGTCTGGGGTTCATCTCCAAAAGCGCTTTTGCGGAAAGAATCATTCCCGGAGTGCAAAAACCGCACTGAATGGCTCCATTATCCACAAAAGCCTGCTGGATGGGATGTAGCTGTCCGTTTTCCGCAAGGCCCTCAATCGTCAGCACCTCGCAACCCGCTGCCTGAACTGCCAGAACAAGACAGGAGTTCACAGGCTTTCCGTTGAGAATGACCGTACAGGCTCCACAATCGCCAAGGCCGCATCCGTGTTTCGTGCCTGTCAGGCCGAGGTCTTCTCTCAGAAACTGCACAAGCGTCCGGTTCGGCTCAACCGCGGCCTCCACCGATGCACCATTGACAATCATTTGTATAATAGTTTTCATCGCATAACTCTCCCGGAATCTAATTTCAGCCGCGTGATGATTACGGTTTCCACGAGCGCGCCTGTGCGAACGCCTGCCCGAGCGATCGTTTGACGAGAACTTCGATCATCATGCACCGATACTCCATAGTGCCCCTGTGGTCAGTGATGGGGCTGCACATTCCCACGCCCACTTCACCCGCCTTTTGGAACAGATCGTCAGACGGCATTTGGCCGATGAGCAGTTCCTCGGCGGCGTACGCCCTCACCGGAACGGGGGCGACTGCTCCCAAGGCTATTCTGGCGTCCAATATGGGGCCGTCCGGCGATTGTAGCGTCAACAGGGTGGCAACGTTGACCATCGAAATTTCGAGTGTTTTCCGTGCGCCAAGCTTGATGTACGAGCCTCCGGTCCAGGGTGGAGGAGTCTCGATGTTCAGCGAAACCATCAGCTCATTCGGTTCGAGCACGCTTTCTCCGGGACCCCGAAAAAATTCGTTCACTGAAACGTCTCGTTCGCTGGTGGAACTCTTGAGCTTCGCGGTGGCGTTGAGCACCATGCACGCGGGAGGAAGATCTGCGGCAGGTCGCGCGTTCACGAGATTTCCCCCTATGGTGGCCCTGTTTCTGATCATGGGCGCGCCGAGCCGTCCCCCGGCAAAGGCCAGCGGAGT
>DATHCX010000148.1:0-13827 GCA_035319325.1 Desulfomonilaceae bacterium | reverse complement strand
GACATACAGGCGCTGAAGTGAATCGCATCGGGCTTCAATTCGGACAGCTTGGCCGCCATTCCAAGCGTGGGAATCACTGTTCGGCCCGGACACTCGCAACTGACGAACGCAATGACCGACGAGGGCTGGTCGAACTTGCCTTCGCCCAGGGATGCAGCCTTCAGGCATCTCCATTCTCCAGGGCAACCGTAACCGCTGTCCATATAAGCTCCGCATCCAACTACCGCGACTTTTTTCATAAGAGTTCCTCCAAGAGTTTTGATTCGGGCTGGCGCTCAATCCCCGTGCTGCTCAACCGGGGCGGACCGTTCTGCAGTGTTTCGCACAAGGTTGCCGCAAACCCACAGATCTGCCTCCGCATGGTGAAGTTTGAGCCACCGGAGCATCGTCTCCGGAAGGGTGGAACGCACAAGGCGTGAGGGAAACAGCAATTTGCTCCCAGTGTTTCCGCTCTGACCGTATCCTACTTCCGAACAGGTCACCCTTTCAAGCTCATTCGTATGAAGTGCCTCATTCACGGGGATTTGGCTACCCGCGCGTGCGCCATGGCGAGCCGAAAGTATCTCGAGACGTCGCCTCATTCCTTCCGCGGTGAACGCGCTAAGCGCGCTTGGTCGCGGGATTATTGTTCGGTGTTCCGCGCGGGGTCAGATGGCTGTGAAGGACTGTGGTGAATCGGCACACCGATGTGGTAGTTTGCCACACCGATAAAGACGCCTGAAAACAATAACATAGCTATGTGTGGGCGAGGTTGAACGACAGGGTGTTGCGTTTTTCCCGGATTGTTCCCGGGGAGGGCAGTCACGCTTGAGATGAGAAACGATCTCGATTACAGCTACTTATAAGTAATGGTGAAATTGGCACAGAACATGAATAAGAAAAGGGCAACAAGGCAATCACGGGGAACGAAAAAACCCCTCGATGAACGGTTCCGATCCAAAAAATACACAAGGAGGCCCGCCATGGAATGCACACGAATCAGGAGGCTGTTCGAGCCGACCCCGAGACAGCAGCTGCGCTGCCGTCATGCAGTGACCGGTCTCGCGCCGGAGTCCAAATTGTGCGGCAATTGGTATGCATGTGGAACCTGCGAATACGACCAAATGCTGGAGGACACGGCCCCTGTTCCAACGATCAGCCCCGCTCCCAGGGCATCATGCAAAGCCGCCTGATGGAGATCTGCACGGCCGAGCGGCTGTGCACGACTCGCGTTCCAGGATCGACTCGCTAAAACGGGGGTCCCCGGGTGGTGAATCCACGTGGGGGCCTCATGGACGGAAAGCATAACAAAGAAGGAAGGAGGCCGGCGATGGCGACTATAGAGAAAAAGAGAGATCTTGTGGCAGGGTTCAACTTGTCCGAGAAGGAGTGCATCTGGATGCGAGCCAGGGTCGTACCCGTGAAGTATTGCGACAATGCCTTCGACTGCACGACCTGCACCTTCGACAAAGCCATGGGGCGCAAGATCGCAAAGGAATCCCATGATGCGCGCTGGAGCAGCACGGTTTTCAATAAGGTGAAGGATCTGCGCTGTCGACACGCGCTGACGGGCGGAGCGCCCATGAGTAAGACGTGTGCCAACAATTACGACTGCGGCACCTGTCCGTACGACCAAATGCTCGATGATACGATGCAGACGGACCACACCCTGTTCGGACCACCCCAATATCTCAATGCCCACGGGTATCTGGTGCCCAGGGACTACTACATCCATAAAGGGCATGGGTGGGCAAGAGTGGAATACGGCGGCCGCGTTCGTATCGGGCTGGATGATTTCGGGAATCGCCTCGTTGGTACAGTGGACAAATTCCGCCTTCCTTCGTTGGGAACTCGTTTCAAATCGGGGGATGAATCGTTCATTCTCACGCGAGAGAGCAACGAAGCAGGCGTGAAAGCGCCGCTTACCGGAGTTGTCACTGCGATCAATCAGAAGCTGATGGATTACCCGGCGTGCTCCAACTCCGATCCGTACTGCTCCGGATGGGTGATGCTCATCGATCCCATGGAGCTGAAATCAGATCTCAAAGATCTTACCTTCGGGGTTGAGAGCGTGAAATTTATTGAAGCGGAAGCGGAACGCCTGCTTTCCATGATTTCCGACGATCCTGCCGCAGCGGCAGCGACAGGTGGCGAACCCATCGCCGATGTGTATGGCGCTTTCAAGGAAATTGGCTGGAAGGGCCTTGTAAGAAGCTTCATCTGACGGGTTTGTGGCATGAAAACCGGGAAAGAGGCTCACCCCCATGGACGTGAGCCTCTTTCCGTGATGTCGCGAAGCATCGCATTGCGGATCATACGCGACCGCTACCCGCTGGCTCTGCTAGTCCTCGGCGCTCCCCATGACCTGACCTGTGCCGTAAGAAGTGACTCCCTTCAGACACCCTTCGGACAGAAATGCCTGGTAGTTGCAGACTAATCTCTCCACTACCGCTCCGGCCAGGCGTTTGTAAAACAACATTCCCGTTTCCGGATGCTTCTCGAACAATCGGGCGAGTTCTTGCCTGTCCATTTTGTACACTGTGCTCGGAACCAGGCATTGTGCATTGGAGGTGTAGCACTCACGGTCCACCAGGCCGGACCAGCCGAAGGCCTCCCCGCGTTTGCTCACCGTGTAGTCTATTTCCGCTTCGTCGCCTATGGACAGTCGCACTCGTCCATCCCAGAGGACATAGAAGTTCTGGGCCGCATCCCGCCGGGTATAGATCTCCTCCCCTGGATTGTACGACTCTTCCACCATGATCTTTGCCAATTCGGCCATAGTCTGATCGCCTAGATCCTTGAACAGATCCGATTCCTGGATAAACATGGTCCACCTCCTTGGTAAGCGCGCTATGCCTCCAGACCGGCTTCTCAGCAACCTTCCGGCACACGTCGCGCACGCCTGGTCCGGGAATCGGAGTCGCGTGCGAGACGATGCCTCAAGGTTCCTCTCCTGAGTAGTTCATGGTGAGGTGCCCATTTTTGGCTGGTTTCATCGAGGAATGAGACTAAGAATGAGACTGAGTGCCTGTCGCTTCATCAAGATCCGAGTCGGCAAAGTAAGAAAAACACACGAGAGAACCTGCCAAATGGGCCGTCCCTTGAAATCTCCCGTCTTTGTTTTCTTCCCCCTTGTCGTTTAGCCGGCAGTTGGAGGATTATTCGGTCAGGACACCGGGGTATTCTTCGGGCGCAAGCGATTGGCCGTCCTGACGTACCTGCTTCGGTCGTCTCCACCACTTATATGTTACTGCTTTGACGTCCTACCAGCCAGCATTATTTCGGTGAGCGACCATCCATCCGGTTATGGATGGGAAAAGGAATGTCATTGCCAGGGCAAAGCCCGAACTAGTGACAGTCCTTCTTTCTTTTCGGGTGATGAAAAATGACACTATTCTTGAGAATCCCTATATTTCGTGATGGCCTTGTGAAGCAGGGCTCTGCGCATTCTACCGGTTGAAATTTGCCTGTCCTGTCCCCACTCTCGGACGATTGCCATGGCTTCTTCGGAATTTTTGGTCTGTGCCAGTCCTTTGAGCAATTCGCGATCCTGAGCGGCCCGACTTACCGCTGCAAGCACATTGATCTGCATATCGGGGGGGTGACTTGGTGAAAGGATAAGAAAGACAATCTCGATCGGCCGAGCCGTAACTACATCCAGCAGTCCGTTATGAGTCAGCCCCATCGTTATCACCGGTGCAGGCAGACCATCCAGACGAGCATGGGGTAGCGCTACTCCTTCATTCAAGAAAGTCGAGCCCTCCTTTTCCCGCTCCGATACTGCGTGCCAAATTTCCTGGAAGGAACAGTCGCCGCAATCTGTGGCAGCGACTTCAACCAGGGCCTTCAATACCACTTCTTTTTCAACCGGATTGTCCCATATGATGATTCTTCGGCTTGTCAGCAAATCCGTGAAACGGATCCTGTTGCTTCCCAGCAGAATCGGGCGTGCATCCTTCAAAAAAACCGTATCTGGTTCTGCTCCCGGGACGTCTTTCGTACGGGTGTCCAGAACAACAATGGTAATACCCCTCGATCTTGCGATCAGGCCTTCTACGACACTCTTCTTGCCCATCCATCTCTTCCAAAAGGGAATTTTAGTCGGGCTGCCGATGACGATGTGGCCAACCCGGTATTCTTCGGCGAACCGCAGGATTGTTTCTTCAATATCTTCTCCTTTATACGTGAAGACCATGGCGCCGAGTTGTTTTGCAAGGGTCAAGGTACCCGACAGGATTCGCTGGGTGTGGGCGTCGATCATGGTAGGCTCTTCGGGTGGGGTCTGAACGTAAACTGCGTACCAGTTTCTGTTGAACCTGCCCGCGAGTCGAGACGCGTACCGCAGCAGCATTTCGCTGTTCGGGCCTCGTGAGCTGAGGCAAACCATCACCTGGTCTGGACTGGAATAGACTCCTTCTTCAGATCTTTCCCGTATCTTCACATCGATTTGTGCGGCAAGCTCTCGCAGCGTCAACTCTCGCAGTTTCTCAAGATTGGAAGTCTGAAAGAAATTGGCCAGAGCCGTGTCTATTCTGTCGTGAGGATAGATCTTGCCGTCCCTCAGTCGCTGTTGAAGATCTTCCGGGGTCAAATCCACATTGACGATTTCATCGGCTTCGCCAACGATCGTATCGGGCAGGCGTTCCCTGACGTTCACATGAATAGATCTCTGTACCGTATCATAGAGGCTTTCCAAATGCTGGACGTTCAAGGTGGTAATCACATGTATACCCGCGTTCAGAATGTCCTGGACATCCTGATACCGTTTTGCATTTTGGCCGCCCGGAACATTGGTGTGAGCCAATTCGTCTATCAGAGCGACTTCGGGTGCACGGCCGAGAATGGCATTCAGATCCATTTCTTCAAGAATGTGGCCCCTATATTCCTGACGCATCCTCGGAACGATTTCCAGACCCTCAACGAGGGCCGACGTTTCTTCACGTCCATGAGGTTCCACTAAACCGATTACCACGTCCACTCCCAGGCTCTTCAGTCTGTGCCCCTCTTGAAGCATTTGATACGTTTTTCCGACTCCGGCACCATAGCCCAGGTAAATTTTCAGTCTGCCGCGGCGCGAACGACGGATCATGCGTAAGAAATTATTGGCTCTCTCTTCGGACGCCTCGGGTTTCATTTCGCATCCAGCGCCAAATTGAGCAAGAGAACGTTCACTCTCGGCTCACCAAAGACTCCCAGGTCTCTCGCCGCAGTATGGGCAGAAATTTCTTTCATGACAGCTTCTTGGCTCAGGCCTCGTGCCCTGGCGACGCGGGCTGCCTGGAGCCGGGCATTCTCGACACTGATGTCAGGATCCAGGCCGCTCGCGGATGCCGTAACCGCGTCGGGGGGTATCGGCGTTGTTGGCTGCAAACCGTTTTCAGTTCGGTAGAGTTCCACCCGTTTCTCCACCGAATCAACGAGCTTCTTCGACAGAGGACCAAGATTACTCCCCCCCGAATTGCTTGCATCGTAGCCTGCCTCACCGGCGGATGATGGCCGCGGGTGGAAGTACTTAGGATCGGTAAAGTTCTGAGCGATGAGTTCAGACCCGATCGCTTTGCCGTCTTTCTCGATCAGCGACCCGTTCGCCCTAAAGGGGAAAAGTCCCTGCGCTATTCCCCAAACCGCGAGAGGATAGATACCGCAAACGATAAGGCCCAATAACACGGTGGCAACAAGAGCAACACGAATCTGTCCGACAATGTGGTTCATGCGAAATCCTCCCGTTTACACGAGGTGCAGCGCTGTAGCCGCCAGGTCAATGATTTTTATGCCGACGAACGGCGCTACCAAACCGCCGAAACCGTAGATCAACAGATTTCTCCGCAAGAGAGCAACAGCCGTCAACGGCCGAAAATGAACTCCCCGCAACGCCAATGGAATGAGGAGTACTATGATCAATGCATTGAATATCACCGCACTCAAAATTGCGCTTTGGGGAGAATGCAATCCCATAATGTTCAGCGGGCCGATCACGGGGAATGTGGCAACGAGCATTGCGGGGATAATCGCAAAGTATTTTGCCACGTCGTTGGCAATACTGAACGTGGTTAAAGCGCCACGGGTCATAAGCATTTGTTTACCGATCTCAACGATTTCGATGAGCTTGGTCGGATTCGAATCCAAATCCACCATGTTTCCGGCTTCTTTTGCCGCCTGGGTCCCGGTATTCATGGCGACGCCCACGTCTGCCTGCGCAAGAGCGGGGGCGTCGTTGGTGCCGTCGCCCGTCATGGCCACCAGGTGACCGGCAGCCTGTTCTTTCCGAATAAGTGCCAGCTTGTCTTCCGGTCTGGCTTCTGCGAGAAAATCGTCCACTCCGGCTTCCTTTGCTATGGCAGCGGCGGTCAGTCGATTGTCGCCCGTGATCATGACGGTCTTGATGCCCATGGCACGAAATCGTTCGAAGCGGTCCTTCAATCCCCCTTTCACAATGTCCTTCAGTTGGATGACGCCAAGCACGCTTTTGTTTTCAGCAACCAGCAGAGCTGTTGCGCCTTCCTTGGACACCTCAGCCACCACACTTTCGACAGATTCCGGCAGAACATTGCCAACGAACTCGCGAACCGCATCCGGCGCCCCTTTTCTGATGTGCCGTCCGTCAATGTCAATGCCGCTCATTCGCGTCTGAGCCTTGAATGCCATGAATGCGGCACCGGGCATCTCCGACATGGAGCGTCCTCTCAGACCATATTGCTTGGCCAATACCACAATGCTCCTGCCTTCCGGAGTTTCATCCGCCAATGACGCGAGCTGAGCCGCATCGGCCAGTTTCTGAATGTCCACGCCTTCGGCAGGAATGAATTCGGTAGCTTGTCGATCTCCGAGGGTGATCGTGCCGGTTTTGTCCAGCAAGAGCACGTCCACATCACCGGCGGCTTCTGCCGCTCTTCCGCTCATGGCAAGCACATTCTTTTGCACCAGGCGATCGATGCCGGCTATCCCGATTGCACTCAACAGACCGCCAATCGTAGTGGGAATGAGACATACGAGCAGCGCTACGAGAACAGTGATTGACAGGGAAATCCCCGAATACATGGCATAGAACTTCAGGGTCATGACAACCACGAGAAAGATGATGGTGAGAGCTGCCAGCAGGATGGTCAGAGCTATTTCGTTCGGAGTCTTCTGCCTTTGGGCGCCTTCAACGAGATTGATCATGTGATCGAGGAAGCTCTCCCCCGGGTTTGCCGTTACCCTCACCACGATCGTGTCCGACAACACCCTCGTACCGCCCGTAACCGAGCTCCGGTCTCCTCCGGCCTCTCTGATCACGGGCGCGGACTCCCCGGTTATGGCGGATTCGTCCACGGAAGCAACACCTTCGATGACTTCGCCGTCAGCCGGTATGAATTCACCCGCGACTACTACGACAATATCGTCCTTGCGCAATTTGTCGGCAGATATGTTTTGCTCGACCAATCCATCTTGAATCATCCTATGAGCTAAGGTCTGCGTGCGGGTTTTCCTGAGGGCGTTTGCCTGAGCCTTGCCTCTCCCCTCTGCCACCGCTTCGGAAAAATTGGCGAACAAGACGGTGAACCAGAGCCACATCACAATCTGTACTTCGAAGGTCACCGCTCCCTTTTCAGGGTTCAAGATTAATTGCAGGGCAGTAATCGCGGCGCCGACTTCGGTTACGAACATGACCGGGTTTTTCAGCATGTTCACGGGATTGAGTTTCTTGAACGATTCAATCACGGCTTGAATCAATATGTCACGCTCAAAGGTCGAATGAATTCTTATGGAAGCCATGGTAAAAAATCCTCAAAATACCTTATTTGAACCTGTCATGAGAAAATGTTCCAGAATGGGACCCATTGACAATGCAGGGAAAAAGGTCAGAGCACCGACTATCAAGACCGTGCCTATCAGCAGCAGAGTGAAGAGGACGCCCGAAACGGGGAAACTTCCGCCCGTTATGGCCATCTGCTTCTTCCCTCCCAGACTTCCGGCCAAAGCCATGACCGGAACGATCATGAGAAATCTGCCGATGAGCATGGCCATGCCCAGGGTGGTGTCGTACCAGTAAGTGTTTGCACTCAGGCCCGCAAAAGCACTCCCGTTGTTTCCCGTAGCCGATGAGTACGCATAGAGAATTTCACTGAAACCGTGAGGGCCGGAGTTGTTCAATCCCGCCAGTCCCCAGGCACTCACCGATGCCCACGCGGTGAACCCCAGAATGCTGAAAACTGCTGCCATAACGAACATCACGGCCGCCTTTACGTCATAGGACTCAATCCTTTTTCCGAGATATTCCGGGGTTCTGCCTACCATAAGACCGGCCAGGAATACCGTTACGATCACAAAAACCAGCATTCCGTACAATCCCGCTCCAACCCCTCCGAAAACGACCTCGCCCAACTGGATGTTCAGCATGGGAATCATTCCCCCCAGGGGAGTGAACGAGTCATGCATTGCGTTGACGGCTCCGCACGAAGCGTCCGTCGTAATAGTTGCAAACAGTGCGGAATTTACGATCCCGAATCGAACTTCCTTGCCTTCCATATTTCCGGGTACCACGTCGACACCAAGAGCATGGAGCCTTGGATTGCCGCTGGATTCCGCCCACCAGCACACGAGAAATCCAACCATGAAAACCACCAGCATGGCGCTCCAGACAGCCCAGCCGTGCCGCTGGTTTTTCACCGCTCGGCCGAGATAATAGGTTAGTCCGCTGGGAATCAAGAATATCGATAGCATCTGGAGAAAATTGGACAAAGGGGTGGGGTTCTCATACGGATGGGATGCATTCGCGTTTGTAAATCCGCCGCCATTCGTTCCCAGCATTTTGATGGCAACCTGCGATGCCATAGGACCTTGCGCAATGGTTTGGGTTTTGATTCTTACGGTGTCCGGAACCGGGAAACCTCGTTCGTCCTTGATCTCCTGACCCTTCGCATCCTTCTTCGCAATCCGGGCTTCGTACGGATTGATCAACTGCACCTCTGCATAGGGTTTGAAATTCTGAATCATTCCTTGCGATACCAAAATCGAAGAATAGACCAGACATATCGGAAGCAGCAGGTAAAGATTGATGCGCACGAGATCCACCCAGAAATTTCCGAGATTCTGCGTAGACCGTCTTGCAATACCCCGGACAAGGGCCGCGGCTACCGCAATTCCTGTTGCAGCAGATACGAAATTATGAAATGTGAGACCCACCATCTGTGAAAGGTAGGACATGGTGGCCTCACCGCCATAACTTTGCCAATTCGTGTTTGTCGTGAAACTGACTGCCGTATTAAATGAAAGATGATCTCCCACGGGACCCAGATGTTGCGGATTCAGGGGCAATAAGTTCTGCAGACGCAATATGCCGTACGTGAACAGAGCCCCCACAAGGCTGAATGCAAGCAGGGAAATCGTATACTGTTTCCAGGTCTGTTCCTTGGCGGGGTCCACGCCCATGAGGTAATAGATTCCCCGCTCCACCGGTTTGATGACCGCATCAAGAGCCGTCCGGCCTTCGGCATCCAGCACTTTGTATAGATACAGGCCCATCGGTTTCGTCGATGCGAACAAAATCAACAGGAACAAAACACATTGAATGAAATCGACATACTCCATGGTGCATCACCTCGTCAGAACTTCTCGGGATGAAGTACTGTGATGAACAAATAAGCGATGAGAATGATTCCTATCAGACCCATTATTGCGTCTATATTCATTTAATATGCTCCCATGCGAGACAGTACAGCAGACTGGCTGCAAAAAAAACGATCAAGACCGTGATAAAGAGTACATCGGTCATGCCGGCTCTCCTTCTGCAAAGTCAGACCTTCTCACGGAAAACGTGAACGTACTTCCTTTGGCTATTTCACTTTCGGCAGTAATTATGCCGCTGTGTGCCTCCACAATTTCTTTGGCAATGGCGAGGCCAAGGCCTGCGCCTGACTGGTTATCCTGATCGGGCAGTCTGAAGAACTGCTCGAATATCCTCTTGAGATGTTCGGGAGGTATGCCTGCGCCCGTATCGGTTACAGAGAAATACACGCAATCGTCGTCCGCGGTGGCGGAAAGCTTAACCGTGCCGCCCGCCGCGGTATGTTTCAGTGCGTTGGAGAACAGGTTCGAGAAGACGTGGTTGATCCGGATGGGATCTACCCACACAGGGGGTAAGTCGCTGGGCAGCTCAAGCACAAAATTAATTCCCTTGTCCTTGAAAGCCGCTTGAAACGGTTCGGCTGAATCCAAGCACATCACGTGAGGCAGTACGGAATGAAAGTCCATGGGTACTTTTCCCGACTCAATACGGCCAATATCGAGCAGGTCCTCCAGAATTCTGTGCAGCCTTTCGGCATCTTCTTCCGCGGCGATCAGCACATCCAGTTGATCCTGGGTCAGAGGTCCGAGTGCCTGCTCCAGCAGCAGATGAACTCCCATACGCACTGATGTGAGCGGTGTTTTCAATTCATGGGATACGGTTGAAATAACCCCTCGTTTCAAATCCTCCTCGTGACGTTGCTGCGTTACATCAGAAATAATGATCATTACTGAGCTCGGAAACTGCTCTTTATCCAGAATAGGAACGACTTTGGGCAAGAAATACCTCTCCTCCCCGTTCACGAAGAATTGAATTGCAGACGAAATCCCTTTCGATGCCACGCTGCGGCCTTCTTTGAGCGCTTGATTGTAGAGGGTTGCCAGCCAGTCCAGTGGAACATCTCGAATTTCGGTGTCAGGCTTCAGTCCGAAAAAGTGAGCTGCAGAGGAAGTGGCGACTTCGACGCGACCATTCAGGTCGAGCACCGCCACCGAATCCGGAAGCTCATTAAATGCTTGCTGAACGGTATTTTGCATCTGCGCGAGCTTATTCTCGCGGCTCCTGCGAACACGCCGAAGGCTCTCGGCCATGGTATTGAACGCGTCAGACAATTCTCCTATTTCGTCACTTGAGTCGATCTTGACTACAAGGTCTAAATTTCCTGCCGTTATGTCGTGTGCCGATTCGATCAGCCGGGTGATGGGACGGAGAACCCATGTGCGAGTGAGGAATATGAATGCTCCTGCGATCACGGCTCCCGCTATGAGGAGGAGATACATCTGCCGTATAGCCTCGGTTGCCCGCTGCCGAGCCTGGTCATTGGCGTCGTTCATGTTCTGCTGATTCATACGGAGGATTTCGTCGGCCGTATTTTTGGTCTTCTCGTACAACGGTAGCAATCTCGTGAAATACTCACGGTGTCTTGCATCCACCGAAATATGCGAATCAAGGGCCAATCGAAGCGCCTCCCTGTAATTCTGAAACAAGTCTTTGAGGAGATAGGCCTTTTCTCGCTCTCCGGGGAGGGTGATATTGTTCAATTCAATATGCAGAGCACGGTCAAATCGAGCCTCATGAGTTTTGATGTGATCCGCGCCTGCAGCCGCGTCACCCAGCAGACGGAATTGCACTAATCTATCAATGCTTTCGATGGCTTCCTTCATGTCCTGGCACGCCACGACACTTCGATAATTTTCCCGAAGGATTACGTCAATGGAATCTCCGAGTTCATACAGGAGAAAAATGCTTCGTATGCCAATTGTGAGAATGATCAGAAATAATCCACCGAAGCCCAAAGACAATTTTTGTCGCAATCCCAACATCGCAGCACCTCGCCGGGATATATGGGCAAATATCATGCCAATTCGAACGCGAGGTCAAAGAGGGCAATTCGAGCCCGTCACCAATTCAAGATGCGCAATGCAACCTTGCGTTCGGCAAGATCGCCGTTGAGACGGCTTGCATTTTGCAAAGAAACCCCAGCAGATCAAATGTTGTACTGTTTTCTGCGCCGCCAAAGAGTGGCCTGATCTATTCCAAGGATTTCGGCAGCTTCCTGAAGTGAATCTGTTTCTCCCAAAACCCGCCGGATATGTTCTTCCTCAATTCTCGAAAGACTTACCAAATCCCCCACGCGAACGGCCCCTGTCTTCGCGCGTATTGTGTCGGGCAAGTGCTCGATGCCAACCAACGGGGATTTGCACACGATGGCAGCGCGTTCTATGGCATTGCTCAACTCCCTCACATTTCCCGGCCACCCATATTCCATTAGAAATTGCACAGCTTCTTCTGTAAATCCCTGATAAAATCTGTGGGCCTTTCCGCCGAAAAACGCGAGGAATTCTTCAGCAAGCGCACGGATATCGCCGTGCCGTTCGCGTAGTGGCGGAATATCAATTTGCAGAACATTCAATCTATAGTAAAGATCCTGCCGGAATCTGCCCTCGGGCATGGCGGACTCCAGGTCCAGGCTGGTAGCAGAAATGATTCGGACGTCGGCCTTACGGGTAAGGTGATCGCCTATCCGCTCAAATTCGCGGTCCTGAACAAACCTCAATAACTTTGGCTGGATGGAAAGAGGTAAGTCTCCAATTTCATCAAGGAACAGGGTTCCACCTTCACATGCTGCTATTCTGCCGGGGTAATCTCTTATTGCGCCGGTAAATGCTCCTTTCGCGTGTCCGAACAGTTCACTCTCCAGTAAGTCTGCCGACAGACTCGGACAAGAGATGATCCCGAAAGGCTTTTCAGCTCTGTCGCTCCAATTATGGATTGCTTTCGCAAGAGTGCTTTTTCCCGTGCCGCTTTCCCCTCGAAGCAAAACATTCGATGCTGACCCGGCAACCTCGCGGGCCAAATTTACAGCCCGTTGCATTGCAGGACTTTGGCTTGCGAAGTCCAATGGGGGGATGGTCCTTCCTAATTCGTCCTGAAGAGACAATACCTTGTGTTCCAGGGAGCGCAACGCCGTCACTTTTTGTATCATCAAGTTTATCTGAGCAGGGGTAAAAGGCTTGGGAAGATAGTCCGCCGCGCCTCGCTGCATAGCCTCCACAGCGGTCTCAACGGATGAATACGCGGTTATCACGACGATCTTCAGCCAGGGCATCAGCGCCAGCAACTCGGGAATGAGATCGAGTCCGTCAGCCGTTCCGAGTCTGAGATCAACAAACGCCACATCAAAGGACCGCCGTGCCCCTTCATTGACAGCGTCCCGAAAATTGCCGACGGCAACGACCTTGTGGCCTTTGGCTTTCAAATAGACTGCCATCATCTTGCGAATGTTGGCCTCATCGTCGACAACGAGAACGTTCAACATGGTGAATGCTTTGCCCTGCTGGGTCATACGGTCAATGTCTTCCTTTCCGTCCCATGAAACGTACACCACTGCCCGTTGCACCCTATCACATCGAAATGTGGCCTTCTATCCGAAAATAACCAATACCGTAATCACTCAGCCTCCCAATGACACAGGTCAGGCACATCCCCCGAGCAATTGAATGATTACTTCCGCAATTTCCGGCCCCTCCCGGCAAGGCAATGATACGGTCAATAAAGTGGCTCATCGAGTCTGATAAAGGTCGGAACGGACATCGCGTATCTCATTGTCGAAGGTGAAAAGTTTCGTGTGACCTCAGCGTGGCCCCGGCCGGACAGCGCCGCGCGGCGTTCGGGTGACGAGCGCGGATGTGAAGAATGGTTGACAGGGTCGCTTGGGGTGAGTTACGCTCGGAAACGGGCGGAAAACGCCTTTTTCAGGGGAGGCGGTGCCAGTAGCGCCCCTGTGAGACTCAGCGGAGACGGCGCGGCGGCGATTGAGGGGCAGCGGGGCCGGCGAGGGACCGATCAGGACCCCGAAGAGTTCCAAGACGGCAAGCGCGCCGCATAATACCGGTGCACAAGCAGCACGGGTGCGAGGGAGTGTTCATTCAGGTCACGCTGTATTCGACGGCCTGTATCCATTCAGTGACGGGTGGAAAAAGATTGTCATTGCGAGCGCAGCGAAGCAATCTCGGCCTTTAAGTATCCAGATTGCTTCGTCGTTTCACTCCTCGCAATGACACAGGCCAGGCTGTTCCCCC
>DATHCX010000147.1:0-3920 GCA_035319325.1 Desulfomonilaceae bacterium | reverse complement strand
CTGATACGACGATGGCAATGTGTCGTTCGTGAGGACGAACACAGAACATTGTCTTGGCCGGTTTAGACGAAAACGCGCGTCTTGGGGAGACGCTCAGTGTGAGGTGCCACCCGTCATGAGAGTTATGTTCGTTGCTACATCGCTTCTGCCGGGCGGCACCGAACGGATAATTTCGTTGATGACGGATTATTGGCTCAAGAAAGATTGGGACCTTACCATTGTCACATCATTTGAATCGCCGGAGGGACCTTTCTTTCCTCTGCAACCCGGTATTAAGCTCACGTGCATGCATGAGAGCTCGCATCCGTACTCCGGGCCTGTCTTCGCCTTGTCGAGACACCTCCGGGAAATATGGAAACTGCGCCGTGCCGTCATTCAATCAGCACCGCACTGCATTCTCGCTTTCGGCTATATTCACGCCGTGCGATCGATTCTTGCCACCGCAGGACTCGGAATCCCCGTCGTGGTGTCGGAACAGGATGATCCATCGCGGCTCGGTCACGTAAAAAACGGAAAGATATGGGGGGTTCTGAGGTCCCTGTGTTATGGGATTTCGGACGCCGTTGTTGTTCTCACTCAGGCCGGCAAAGATTTCCTGGGCCCACGTATCGGGTCCAAGGTGAGGGTCATCCCCAATCCCGTTTCACCTGACCCGGACACTCCCGCCCGCTCCGATACACCTCGGATGGATTTACCGGAAAAGACCATCGCATCCATGGGTCGCTTTACGAAGGAAAAACGATTCGACCTGCTTTTGAGGGCTTTTGCCGAAGTTGTGAAACACCGGGACTGTCGACTTGTCCTCGTCGGTGACGGTCCTCTGCGAACGGAACTGACGAGGCTCAAAGATGAACTTGGCCTTACCCATCGGGTCGATCTGCCCGGATTTGTCAAGAACCCATGGCAATTTCTCAAGAATGCCTATGCCTTCGTGCTGTCCTCAGAAATCGAAGCCTTCGGATTGGTCATCGTGGAATCCATGGCCCACGGGGTTCCTGTGATCAGTTTTGATTGTCCCAACGGCCCTCGGGAAATCATACGAGAGGGAATCGATGGGATCCTGGTGCCTCCGCTCGACGTCGAGGCGCTTGCTCAGGCAATGGAAGCCCTTCTGAACGACGAGTCCAAGAGGAACGTGTTCTCCACCAGGTGTATCGAGGTCCGGGAAAGGTTCAGGCTGGAAACCATCATGGAGGCGTGGACCGAAATCCTGGAAGCTGTGTGCGAGAGATACAAGAGGGATTAGTCTTTCTGTCACTGAACAATCTTTGGCCACGAATTCTTTTCGGGATTTTTCCAGCTCACTTCAAGCGCGAACCGATGAGCCGCACATTTCTTATTGCCCACCCTCTTGCAACAGGTGACGCTGTACAGGCAGCCAGCAAAATAGCGGCAGCGATAATGAAGAGCCAGACGGCGGACTCGGCTCGCGAAAGACCTTCGGGCACAATATTCCTCAAAACCAGCGCTACAACCGTTGCGGCAACACACGGCGCTCCCACGTCCAGGAAATACCACCGCCACATCTCTCCAACCGCAATGCGCGTGTGCATAATGGGCACGCAGACCAAGAGTTGAGCCAGATTGACGAGGGGCCACACGAATGCGGCTCCCACCACGCCGTAGTGGATGCCCAGCCAGATCAGCAAGGGAATGCCCACCACTACGGAAACAGCGTTGGCAGCAGCGCCCAACGATGTCCAGCCATAAGAGATCTGGAGCAGGTGAGGCAGTCGCAGAAGGCCTGAAATTCCCGTTCCTGCTCCAAGAAGTGACAGAATGAGGCTGGTCTGTCGAACCAGGACGGGATCTCCTGTCCACATGAAGAGAATTTCGGCCGAAAACAGGACGACAAGGATGCTCGGAACAACAATCAGTATAGTAAGGAGTTGAGCGCTCCTGTGGTAGAGATGAATCAGCCTCTCCGTGTCACCCAGGGAAATGAGTTCCGTGAACAGAGGGAAGACTGCCACGGTAACGGGATAAACCACCCCCATGAGCGACGCCGCTACCACCCACGCGAAGGAGTAATATCCGAACAGGTCAAGGGGAAGTATCGTGCTCAGGACTATCTTGTCCATCTGATTCAGGATAAAGAAGAGAACGCCCGTAGTGGTCATGCCCGCGGAAAAACGCCAGATGTTTTTGAGAATGTCGAGCTTGAAAGTGCCCCGGGAACCCGTATCGGCCAGGGAAAACCATGATGCAAACGCAGATACCAGCGTTTGAAGCGAATCGGTGATCGCTCGCCAGACAAAGAACACCTGAACAGTGGGAGCGATCCAATAGAGCACGAGCACCGATCCTCCTGCCCTCAAACCTGCGGTAATTCCGGTGATCACGTTGCATAGCACCTGTTTTTGCAGACCCCGCAACGTTCCCATGTAAATAGCGCTCGGCCAACGACACGCAAGAGACAATCCCATGATGATGACGGCATTCCTGATTACGCCTTGAGTCAGTTTTTCGCCCTTGAGCCACCATTGCGCAATTGGATCGGACAATCCATATATTGTCAGCCCGACGAGAACGCCGCATAACCAATAAATCAACTCGAGGGTTCTCAGCAGGTTCCTCAGCGCCTGTTCGTTTCCCGGAACGGCAGCATATCGAGCCGTTTCCCGAGTGGCGGCGATTCCCAGGCCCAGTTCGAGCATAAAAAAAATCTCGGCCACGGACGTGCAGAACCCTACTATGCCGTACGATTCGATTCCCATGAAATGGATGTACATGGGAGCAAATATGAACCCCATCAGTGACGCCCATATCTGACCCACATAATTTGCGACTATGTTTCGCCTGACACGCGACATTCGCGCACACCCGGATTCGAGAGACCTTCAGGCCGCCTCGGAGAGACAACCGCCGTCCGTATAGTCCGCGACGATCGATTATTGCGTCGCGATGATCCGCCGTTCCTTCTGTTCGACCATACCCGCATCCAGGATCAAAACAAAGCACAACCGCGCTGAAAAGAGTCATTTGCACCAAGACACCGGATGTGGCGAGATCGGATTGAAGGAGGAATACTGTTTGCACGCAAGCCGTTGAGAGACTATGATACATGTCGGCGAAATGGCATCTGCACCACGGAGAGTCGCTCATGGCGGAAAAAAGAAGCATATCGGCCAAAGCGATCTTCGCTGACATAAAGGCCGGGGCTACTGACGCCCAGATTATTGCAAAATACCACCTCTCTGCAAACACCTTGGCAGCAGTCAAAGAAAAGTTCATTGCTGCTGGTTTCTCGTTCCAAGAGAAGGTTCAGCACGGTTCCGCTGCCATTGATGGTGGGTTGCCGTCTGAGAAGTCTGTGAACGAATCCCGTGAGTATGTCCGTACAGAAATGTTGCTGGCTGCGGCTAAATCCGGAGATCTGCACGCTGTGCAAAGAGCTTTGGATACCGGGATAGATATTAATGCCCGAGATTCAGAGGGCAACACCGCCTTCATCGTAGCCACGCGATCCGGCCACAAGAAAATGGCGGATTTTCTGCGAACAAAAGGAGCCAGTATACGCCCCAAGCATGACACTCCGGACGTAGCCTCGACATTGGCGCCGATTGGCAACCACTCCCAGGCCATGGGGCCCCCTGCTGCGGTAGAGACTCGCACCGTCGTCGGGCAAAATGTCCTGGACGCCAACATCATGAGACTCGACATGCTCACCAATCCTCGAACCGTGGTTGCAGCCGGCATCATGGCCGCTGTTGCGATGGCTCAATTGATCTCCGATACATGGTTCGCATGGTTCGTGTGGTTTCTGATATTGAGCGCCATACTCTCGGCGACGAGCATCTTTGTGGTTGAGGATCGTTTCCAGTCACGCGATCTCGGCAAGTATTTTGTGTTGGCGGCCACCATTCTGTTTTGGATCAATCTCGGTCTCATCTACATTGACGAGGACAAGAGCACCGGTG
>DATHCX010000146.1:0-16568 GCA_035319325.1 Desulfomonilaceae bacterium | reverse complement strand
CGAAAAAAAAGCCCGACCGATGGGGTCGAGCTGGGAAACGCCGTCATACGGCCGGGCTCATAGAAAAGAAGAGCCGGTGAATGTGAAGGGTGCCTCCGCGCCTGTTTCAAGAACTCCGGAGTCTGGAGTGAGTATCATTATGGACTCCGGAGGAGACGATGGTTGACCTTTCGCATCACCGGCCGACTCAAATCGTGTTCAGAAGATGAAGCCGAATTCTACGAACCCGCCTTCCAGCTGGTTTTTCAGCAGGAATTCGGATTGTGATTTCTTGAGATCCACAACTCGGTATCCACCTTTTATATAACCCCAGCGACCGTTTCCGTTCAGAGGGATGGAGTATCGTCCGCCCACTTCGACGTCATATCCCTCCACGTCATCCAGGAATATTCCGCCGGCTTTGTAATCGCAGGAGAAAGTGCCTCCGTTGCGCGTTTTCATCATGCAGCGTTGCACTTCGAGTCCCACCATTGCCGCGTCTGTGCCTTTGCTGAATGTCTGGGTAAAGAAGCCGCAATAGGTGCAGTTCACATCGATGCGGTCGTCTGCGTGTACCCAGTCTGCGAAGACGCTGACTTTCATACCGCAGGTTCGGATTGCATCGTATATCAAGCCGAGTCTTTGGTACGTGTGCTGCCACTTGGACTGAATGGGCTGTCCGCCGGTGAACAGCTGGTTTCCGAAGATGAACCAACTGTAGTAATCAGGCCATCCACCGCCGCTCAGTTCCAGGGGAATGATGGAGTAACGGACCGCCCAGTTGGGTCTGAACTGGTAGCGCACTTTGAAATCCACCAGGGTTTTGTGGGCGGGCAGCATGAGCCTGTCGGAAAACCCTGCTGCCAGGAAGTCGTCGCCCTGTCCCCAGTTCCATCCCCAGTAGTACGGGGAGTATCTGGGCCACAAGATCTTGCCACCTATCCTGGCAAAGAGTACTTGAACGCCGATCTCCCATTGTCCCGGCAGTGGTGCGGGCAGAATGCACGGGGCCTGGAATCCCATGGGCGGGCAGAATTGGGGTTTGACTTTTGTGATGCCACACGGCGGCGGTGGACCGAGCAGGACGGGGGCAGGCCCCATTCTGGCGACGGTGGATCGCGCTCTGGCTTTTTGCGCTGCGGGAATAGGAGTAACCCCTGCCTGATTCGGTTTCAGGAGAATTTCCAGAGATTCATCCGGTCCCGCTGCCCATGAAGCGGTGGCAAAGATAATTGACAGGAAAATGGATAGACATACCAACGGCGTAGAAGGTATTCTTCTCAACATACCCTTCCTCCCAGCTCGAAATGTTGGATATTGCTTAAATGCCAAACCCAATTAATTGTCAAGAAAAAAATGAACCTCATTTTCAATTAGTTAAAATTATTTACGAGAAAATGGTGGTGCTAAGAGCGTAACATATCAAAATAACATAATGATATTGTCAGATAAACTTGGCGCAATCGTGCGGCACCGCGTACCTACCGGTGCACACAGATAAAACAGATGCCGTCCCCCTTTCCAGGACCGTGGAAAACCCCCGAGTTACACGGAGGACAGCGTTCTCCCCCCACCGCTCTCATTGCGAGCGAACCAAGGTCATTGCCTGCGAGCGCACCGCATCGAGATCGCTTCGTCGCTTCGTCGCTTCGCCGGTCGCAGTGTCAGCGTGCCCCTGGCAACCAAATGCCCGCGGCCCGAGCCTCATTTCCGTTGCATTCAAGCCTCGTTTTGGCCAAGAATAGGAGAATGTGAAAGGACCGGCGTGCCCGGGAATGCGTTTCAAGACACGAGCGACTTCCTGAGGCTCCTGCCGAACGGCAACGAAAGATCCCTGCTTTGGCGAGACGGCTATACACGGGCTCAGTGTCTTTGATTGGGGAAGGAGTGAACATGGAAAAAATCTGGATAAAATCGTACGCTCCCGGGGTACCCGCTACCGTCGATTTCAAGAATATTTCACTGCAGGAAGCTCTCACTCAAACGGCAAACAGGTTTCCTGATAATCCGGCATTGGTTTTCCAGGGGAAAAGGATTTCCTATCGCGAATTGGACGTGATGGTCTCAACGTTTGCATCCGCGCTTCACGAGCTTGGGGTGCGTGCCGGCGATACCGTGGGGCTACTCTTGCCTAATCTGGTGCAAACGGTGGTTGGCATGTACGCCCTGTTTCGTCTTGGCGCGGTAGCAGTACCCAACAATCCGCTGTATACGGACAGAGAACTGGAACATCAGCTCAAGGATTCCGGCGTAACATGTATTCTATGTCTGGATACGCTGGTACCGAGATTGACTAAATTGAAGCCACACACGGGAATCACGAAAATCATTTCCTGCCACATTCGGGATTATCTCCCGTTTCCCTTGAAGCAGCTTTTTCCCCTCGTGAAGAGGAATCTCCACCTGAATACTCCTCCCGGTGAAGGGCTGTATGAGTTCGTGCAGCTGTTGAAAGGCAGCAAGCCCACATCGGGCAACTATCCGTCGAAGATGGATGACACGGCCGTGCTGATCTACACGGGCGGCACCACCGGCATTTCCAAGGGCGTGGAACTCACTCACAGAAACCTCACGGCCAACTGCCAGCAGGCCCGGGCATGGTGTATCGATTTTGTTGACGGTCAAGAGGTGGTCCTGGGCTGCCTTCCGTTTTTTCACTCGTACGGTCTCACGGCTGCGATGAATATGTCCGTTTTGTACGGGTGGAGCAATGTTCTCATTCCCAAGCCCGAAGCTGGCGCCATTCTGGAAGCGGTGGAGAAGTACAAAGTGACATTTATTCCCGGCGTGCCGACCTTGTTCAATGCCATGATCCATCACCCCGAGGCCAAGAAGTTCAGTCTCACGTCAGTAAAGGCCTGTTTATCAGGTGCCGCGGCTCTTCCCCTCGAGACGATCAGGGGTTTTCAGGATCTCGCGGGCATCCTGATTTCCGAGGCGTACGGCCTGACTGAGACATCCCCGTGTACACACGGCATTCCGTTCGGAGGCAAGGTAAAACCGGGATGCATCGGGCTGCCCGTCCCCGATACCGATGCAAAACTCGTGGATGTAGAAGATCCGCACCGGGAAATCACGGAATTCGGTCAAGCGGGCGAGCTGTGTCTCAAGGGTCCACAGATCATGAAGGGATACCATAACAAGCCGGAAGAAACTGCTGCGGTGCTTCAGGATGGGTGGCTGTTCACAGGCGACATTGCGACAGTTGACGAAGAAGGCTACTTCACCATCGTGGATCGCAAGAAAGACCTTATTATTTCGGGTGGTTACAACATTTATCCCCGAGAGGTGGACGAGGTACTGTTTGCTCACCCGAAAATCCTGGAGGCCTGCGCCATCGGGGTGCCGGACAGCCACTTCGGAGAACGCGTAAAAGCGTTTGTGGTGTTGAAGGCGGGCGAGTCCGCGACGGAACAGGAGATCATCGATTACTGCAAGGAGAGAATGGCCAAGTACAAGGCCCCGACCTATGTGGAATTCATGAGCGATCTGCCCAAGAGCGCGATCGGCAAGATCTTGCGGAAAGAGCTAAAGCAGGCGGATATGCAGAGATAAGTTTTTGGAAGTTCAATCCGGAGTAAGCCGACAGGGAAGAATCCTTTTCGTCCCAAGGGCCGGTGAAAAAGGGAAGATTGGGGAGACCCTCCTTGCAAGAACAAGAAGGGTCTCCCGTCTTTTCTATTCGCCGCCTGCTGCGACCTCTGCCCGGGGGGCCGTCTTTTCGACTCGAACTGCGCAGACCTTGTATTCGGGGATCTTGCAGATGGGATCCAGAGCCGGGTTGGTGAGCACGTTGGCGTTCGCTTCCATGAAATGGAAGCTCATGAACACCATTCCTTCGTCCACGAGATCCGTGACGAACACTTTCGTTTCCACCTCGCCTCTGCGGGAAACGACTCGCGCGACTTCGAGATTGTTCAGACCCAGCCTTTCCGCGTCCGCAGGATTGACTTCCACGTAGCCTTCCGGCATTTCCGCGTGAAGCGTCGGCGAGTTTCTCGTCATGGTACCGGTGTGGTAATGCGGAAAGAAACGGCCCGTGGTCAGTTGCATCGGAAACTCTTCATCCGTGAGTTCTTCGGGGGGCCGATACTCTATCGCGTGGAAGAGCCCCTTGCCCCTGGTGAAGCGATCTTTATGAAGGACAGGCGTTCCGGGGTGGTCCGAAGTGGGGCACGGCCAAGGAATGCCGCCTTTTTCCAGTCGCTCGTAACTTAGTCCCCCGTAGCTTGGAGCCACCTTCGCGATTTCATCGAAGATTTCGCTTGGAGACTCGTAACTCATGGGAAGGCCGCATCGTGTGGACAAGT
Source organism: Desulfomonilaceae bacterium (assembly GCA_035319325.1). GTDB lineage: Bacteria > Desulfobacterota > Desulfomonilia > Desulfomonilales > Desulfomonilaceae > DATHCX01. The sequence goes on along the minus strand of DATHCX010000146.1, from coordinate 12,279 downwards.
CACTGATGATCTGCCAATCCGGCCGGGATTCTCCGACCGGCTCAACTGCCTTGCGAACCCTGAGCACGTTGCGCTCTGTATTGGAAAACGTGCCGTCCTTTTCGGCGTACGAGGCACCGGGGAGGACAACGTGTGCCAGTTTAGCGGTATCCGTGAGGAATATGTCGATTACCGCCAGAAATTCTGCCGATGCAAGCGCATGCTTCACGTGATTCGCGTCCGGGTCGCTGCCCACAGGGTTTTCCCCCAGGATCACCATCCCCTTCACTGAGCCGTCTTCCAGCCCGTGCATCATCTCCATGATGGTGTAGCCGACCTTGCCTGACAATTGGCATTTCCATGCGCTTTCAAATTTCTTCTTGTTGCTTTCGTCGGTGACTGCTTGATATGCGGGGTACACATTGGGCAGTCCGCCCATGTCGCAGGCGCCCTGCACGTTATTTTGTCCCCGCAACGGATTCACGCCGGCAGAAGCTTTGCCGAGGTTGCCGGTGAGCATCGCGATGTTTGCCAGGGATTTCACGTTGTCTACCCCATGGGAGTGTTGGGTGATGCCCATGGCATAAAGAATGGTGGCTCTCTCCGCGCCGCCGTACATCTCAGCCATCTTGATAATATCTTCGGCCGGAATGCCGGTAATCTCCGATACCTTGTCCGGCGTATAGTTTTTCACAATTTCCCGGAGCTGGTCGAAACCTTCGGTGCGTTCATCGATGAATGTCTGGTCCTGGAGGTTTCGGGCAAGAATAACGTTCATCATTCCGTTGACCAGAGCCACATCCGAGCCGAGATTCTGCCTCACGTGCACGTCGGCAAGGGCCGCAAGTTGAATCTTGCGCGGGTCCGCGACGATGAGTTTCGCCCCTTTTGCTTTGGCCCGGAACACTCGATGGGCAACAAGCGGGTGAGCGACGGTGGTGTTGGACCCGATTATGAATATGCAGTCCGAATCCTCGATTTCCGGAATCGAGTTTGTCATGGCACCACTTCCGAAAGCGGCGGCAAGACCTGCCACCGTGGAGCTGTGTCAGAGACGGGCGCAATGGTCTATATTGTTTGTCCCGAACCCAACCCGGCAGAGCTTCTGAAAAAGGTAATTCTCTTCGTTGGTGCATTTTGCCGACGTCAAAAATGCCAGGCTGTCACCGCCGTGCTTTTCTTTTATTTCCCGCAGCTTCGATGCCGTGAAATCCAGCGCTTCATCCCAAGAAACCTCTTGAAGTTCGCCATCTTTTCTGAGGAGCGGGTTGGTTAGCCTGTTCGGGCTCTGGACAAATTCGTGAGCGTTCCAGCCCTTGATGCAGAGCTTGCCTTCATTCATGGGGTTAGTTTTGGAAGGAAGGGTGCCGGTCAGCTTCCCGTCCAAAGTTTCCAGCAGCATTTCACAGCCGCAACCGCAATACGGGCACGTTGTTCGGACGTACTCAAGATTCATGGCCTTCTCCTCGACAGGAAAGACGATAAGCGGATTCTTTCGGGAAAGATTCTTTTCCGCAAAACCTGGTAATTTCGATGGGAATGGTGGAGGGGCGCTTTCCGGTCTCGTTCCGTGCCGAGAACGTCAAACCTCTCGTCAGCCCGGAATCTGCTGGAAAAGTCCTCCAGACCGGGGTTACCTGCTCGGATTTTCATCCGATCAGGGTTCACCTCATTCTCGACAATTTACCAGTACACGTCCGGGGAATCAAGAGGAACGACCGCTCTCGGGCGTGGGTGTGCACGTACAAGTGGGAAAAGTCCTTCATTGCCCCGAGTGACTTCTATTAACCGGAGGCCGCGATGCCGGACGGGGCCCCGCGGTGCTCCCGAGCAGGACTCCCAACCGTTATCTCCGCCTGCCGCCTCCGCCACCCGATCCCACTCGGACGCCGACTCCGCCAGGTCCTACACGAACGCCGACTCCGCCGGCACGAACCGCTACTCCTCCGGCCGGCCCGACGCGGACGGCCACACCGCGCGAGCGATAAGAAAATCCGCGATAATACGGTTTATTCCACCGGTGATAGTACGGTCCCCGCCATCGGCGATATCCATACCAGTACGGACCGTAGACGTAGGAAGGGCTGTAATAATATTCGTTAACGATGGGTGCCGCAATTTCGTACTCGACAGGAGCAGGAGCGTTGGTGGCAACAATCATCCTGATTTGCGAGCCTGCTACCCATCCGCTGAGCGGCTGATCTATTTCCGCCCAATCGGTGTTGCTCCAGACGCCCGTAAGTCCCACTCGTTCTCCCATTGCCGCGCAACCCACTACTGAATACGACGTACCCGGGCCGCTTCGGACGCGCAGGCACATTTCGGGACTGTCGACGCTCACCACCCTCGCAGGACCACTTTGCGCGTACGCGATTCCGCATAGGAGCCAAAAAGGCAGGACCAGAGCCGTGATGTTGATCGATTTCGCTAAAATTTTCATGGTAATACCTCCAAAGAAGCGCACCGAAGCACCGCTCGCCATAAGGTCGAGTGTTTCAGGTCCATGGGCCCGAATGCTACGCACATAATTGGAACCTACACATTTCCATAGGCTTCCCGTTTTCCTCTTTTGACTCCGGGCTAACAGAAATGTTAAATTGCCGGAGAGAAAATCCGACTTGTATGGAAGGTCATGCTTGCAGGGCGTTTCCTGCGCCCGTTCACCATGCCGTCCCCGAGTCTGAATGGCACTACTCCTTTTCCGCTTCCTACCACATTCAGTATAACACGGGGCCGAACTTTCTTAAGTGTCGGCACCTGGACCGGGCGTCGGATCTCAACAAGACACTGATGGGGGAAGACTGTGGCTCACAACGAACCTCCGGAGACCGTCACTTTGGATGGGTTCTTCTCCTCCGGCGGTTTTCAAGACGAAGCGATTGATCGAGACGCTCGGAGCCGTGAGTTGGACAGTGCTTTGGTAGAATCCTCACTTGACGGCGACACTGAAGTGGTTGACCTTCTCTTGATTTCCGGGGCCCATATCGAGGCTCGCAATAGTACCGGCGACACTGCCCTCATTCTTGCCGCATACCAAGGCCACGAAGGAATAGTCAAACTACTTTTGAACAAAGGTGCCGACGTAAACGCGGTCAACGAATTCGGCAACATTCCGTTGCACAGAGCGGCTTTCAAAGGTCACGCATCCGTAGTCAATGTGCTCATTTCCAGGGGGGCCACCATCGCCGTGCGAAACAAATACGGCAATACCGCTCTGGTGGAGGCGGCATTCGGCGGACACTGCGAAGTGATGAAACTCCTGCTGGACGCGGGAGCCATGGTGGATGATAGGGATTTTAACGGCAGCACCGCCCTGATTGTTGCAGCGAGCGCCGGCCGTAAAGATGCGGTACGATTCCTGTTGAACAGCGGGGCATGTGAAAATGCCAGGAACAGGTCCGGGAACTCTGCACTGATTGTCGCCGCGCGCGGGGGCTACGCGCCAGTGGCGGAACTCTTGTTGGATAGCGGCGCAAACGTGGAGGTTCGTGACAACCTCGGCAATACGGCATTGCTTGTCGCATGCCGCGGAGGCTTTCCTTCGGTAGTGGAAAGACTTGTGGCGGCGGGCGCCGATGTCGAAGCACGCGACCGCTCAGGAAATACCCCCCTGATGAGAACTGCATACAAAGGTCACGGTGACGTGATGAAGCTTCTCCTGAATGCCGGGGCGGATATTCACGCTGCGGATAAGGTGAATCGAGTCACCGCTTTGATGAAGGCCTGCTTTAAGGGAAACATGAAAGAAGCCAAATTGCTTTTGAGCAGGGGTGCGGATCCGAATGATACGGACCGGATGGGACGTACGTGTCTTATGATGGCCGCGTACAGAGGGCACTCGGATATCGTAGAACTCCTTCTGAAATTCGGAGCGGACAGGTCCTTGTCGGACGGCTCCGGACGAAGCGCCTTTAACTATGCCCGTTTGCAGCCGATTCAGGAGCTGCTCGCGTGATAAGCGCGAGACGAATTGGCGCGGCTGAGACTGTGAGGACTCAAAAAAATTGCCCGGTTCTGTTCCGTACTTCCCAATTCGAAGCCGGACGGCTATAAGCATCGGAGAATATTGGGGAGGCCTTCTCCGTTCAGAAACCGTGTTGCGCGGAGTAATCAATCAGTTGCAAAGGGGGACCGTGCGAAAAGTGCAGCCGCACGTTTCCCGCGATTCGTAGACGGAACAGCTCGTTTGAGAGGACATGCACACATGGACGAAAAGGACTCCCGCCCGTCACCCGAGGATTTTTGGAACGAAGAAGCCGAATTTTCCGGAAAAGATTTCTCTTTTTCTGGTGAGATCTTGGACAAGCTTCCCCAGGATGTGACTCAATCCGGAAGCTTTAATTTGAAGGATTTCAAGGAAGTATTTCTTAGCCGATTTCTGCAAACCATCCCATTGGACGCACTTCTCGTAGATCACACTCACGCGATCGTGTTCACAAACAATTGTCTCGGAAGAAAAATAGGCGACACGCACGAGCTCGTCGGGAAATCGTTTTCATCTCTATTCGTTCATCCCTCCCAGGCTGACAAGGCGAGATCGCTGTTGGAAAAAAGCCTGACGATGAGAAAATCCTGGATCATAGACGCAGTAGTCCGAATAAGCGGAAAACAGAGCTTTCAAAAAATGCATTTCCGCCCTGTACGGCTTGAGAGACGGCGCCTGGTGATGATTCTGATGCAGGACATCACTGCGCAAAAGGTCCACGGTCTGCTCAATAAGAAGTACAGGGAACTCGTCCAGGTTTTTCCGGTGGGCATCGCGGAATTTGTGTTGGAAAAACCGGTACGTGTCAAGTCGGGCATTCCGGAATTGCTGGCAGCGGTTGAAAATGCTCGACTGTGCGGCGGAAACAGAGAATTCGCGAAAATGCAGGGGCACACAGGTATACACAAGATCCGAGACGTAGCATTCAAGAACCTGTTCTCCGCCGGTGGGGGCAGGAGGGACGCCGTTCGGCTCTGGGCGAGTCAGGGCTTTTCTGTTCGGTGTTTCGAGTCTCAAGAAACCGGGCCCAACGCTGAGACCCGGTACACGGAAAACACTCTTGCGGGCCAGGTGTCTGACGGAATTTCCTACGGCTTCTGGGTGATGCAGAGAGATGTCTCGGCCCAAAAATTGGAGGAGGAAGCTCTCCGTGCCAGCGAAGAGCGGTTTCGAAAAATATTCGAAGAAGGTCCCATAGGCATATCTATTATTCGAAACGACAATACCCTGGAAAAAGTGAACCGCGCCTACTGCAGGATGCTCGAGTATTCCCAAATGGAACTCGCGGGCAAAACGGTTCGGGACCTTACTCATGTAGATGATCGGCAGGCTGAAGCGAAGCTCATGACACGAATGGAGCACCACGAGATTGCGTCCTACACGCTTCAGAAGAGGCTCAGAAGAAAAACGGGGGAATTCATCATTGCCAATGTTACGGCCTTTCTGATCCACGACGACAAGGGCCATCCTCTTCACGCAATAGAACTCGTACTGGACGTCACCGAGAGTTTGAGATCCGAATACCGCGTCAAGCTCCTTTCCGCAGCATTTGAACAAAGCTCCGAAGGAGTAGCGGTAACCGACATGAGCGGCCACCTCATATTCGTGAATCAAGCGTTTGCTGAAATGCACGGGTACGGTTCTGAACAACTCCTGGGAAAACACATTTCATTCTTTCACGATCCCGGCGACATGCAGAATCGGGCCAAGAAAAGGCTTGAGACCGAATTCAACGGGGAAGTGAGTCATTTGCGAGCAGATGGCACAATATTCCCGGGATTCGTTCACTGCTCGGTCCTGCGTGACGACAGTAGCAGACCGATGGCGATCGTAAACGCACTAAGGGATATTACAGAGCTCAAAAAAACCGAGGAAGCGTTGCGGGCCACCAATGAAAAACTGGCGGGATATACTCAATCTTTGGAAAACAAGGTAAGAGAGCGAACGCAGCACCTCGAAGATTCGAGGAAAGAAATAGAGCTGTATGCCAAGAAACTGGAACAGGCTAACGACGCGCTGAAGGTTCTCATCTCGGGTATCGAAGAGCAGAAGAAATCCGTGGAAAAAAAGATTTCCGAAAATATTCAATTAGCCGCCAAACCGATTTTGGATCAGCTAAAAGGGGAGCACCTGCCGGACCGCATTCGGTCTCTTGTCGAAACCCTCGACAGCAATCTGGATGATATCGCTTCTGCGCTAGGCCCGAGTACCATCACGTACGGTCACTTGTTGACGCTGCGTGAAATCCGAATCTGCGAAATGATAAAATCCGGTCTCAGTTCAAAAGAAATCGCCCAAGCAATGGGCGTCTCGCCGCAAACAATTTTCTTCCACAGGTCCAATATTCGGAGAAAACTCGGGTTCACCGGGAGTGTGGACGATCTCGCAACGTGTTTGAAATCTATGAGTTAGGACCTCCAGGGGATTCTTGTAGTACATTGCAGGTATCCCAAATACCCAATTTACACTAAACTTTCCTATATTGACACCTCGTTCGATTTCCGCAATCCTCATTATTAAAGCTGGATTCAGACGCTCCGCGTGAGCTCTGGATCGCTGGGAAATAAGGGGGTGGAGTCATATTTCGGAACAGGTTTGGCTGTTCTCAATAAGGGTAATACTGAATTCCCGGTGTTTGGAACCGGAATTCCGGTGTTGTTGCATGTTCGTTTCGTCGCACTCTCATCTGAGTCAGGACTCGCCGCGTTATTGAGGGGGTGCCGCGAGCCACGGCGGGATATTGTGATTCCAATCTGCTCCTTCAATTATCCAATCACAATAAAAGAAAATTTTTCCCGGGACGATTCGTCTGGAGCCGACGATACTCCAGCTCCGGGATACTGGTGAACAATGTGGCAAAGCAGGGGAGACAATAGGCTGGCACCCCTTATGAAAACGAAAGCGATCGGAGAGGTTGGAGGTACGCCCGATTACCGTGGACCTGCGGAAACTGACGGTCAGTTGCTGGAAGCAGTCTGCGAAGGCAATTACGAAAGGCTCGCGGAATTGTTGAGTTACGGCGCAGATTCGGACTCCCGGGACCTCTCGGGAAACAGTCTTCTCATGGTTGCGTGTCTCAAGGGATATGAAGAAATAGCAAGACTGCTCCTGGAGAACGGATCCGATATCGAGGCAAGAAATAGAGCAGGTGAGACAGCCCTTTTCTGTGCAGCGTCCAAAGGACGGATGGAAATACTGCGGGTGCTCGTCGCAGCAGGAGCGCTCATTGATGTGGGCGACAATAGCCGGCGAACGGCCCTCTTCTCCGCGTCCCTGTGGAACCGAAGTCATGTTGCCCGCGAATTGCTTGCCGCAGGCGCTGACGCCCGCGTACGCGATGTGGACGGCAGGACTCCTCTCATCGAAGCCGCGTTCTGGGGACATGCGGAACTGGTGGAAGTCCTGTTGCCGCACTCCGATCTGAAATCCGCTGACATATACGGGTACACCGCCCTGCACTGGGCGTGCTGCCGCGGGCATATCAACATTATCGAAATGCTGTTGCACTCAGGTGCGGAAATCGACCCCACCGACGCAAACGGAGAAACACCGCTCTTGAAAGCATGTAAAGCGGGACATGAGGCGGTCGTCCGGCTGCTCGTTTCGATGGGAGCGGATGCCGGAAAAGCTAACCGCTACGGAAAGACCTGTCTCACCGTGTCGGCCTCCGACGGCCTGGTCGGTGTTGCCCAAGCGCTTGGTTCTCTCGGTAATATCGATGCACAAGACACCGATGGGGACACTGCTCTCATCGAAGCTGCATATAGTGGCCATCTTGATTTTGTGAAGCTGCTTCTCGACTCGGGAGCGGATATCGACAGCCGGACCAGATACGGAAATACCGCACTGATGCGAGCGGCATACAGGGGGCATGTTCGGGTTGTCGAGTTTCTGCTGTCCAGGGGGGCGCATCTCCACGTCCGAAACAAATACGGGAACACTGCGCTAATTGAGGCGTGTCTGGGAGGACACGGGCATGTTCTGGAAGTACTTGTGTCCGCTGGTGCGCGTGTCGATGCTCCTGATCGAGACGGCAAGACCGGGCTTTTCTTTGCCTCTTCCGGCGGCTTCGCCGATGTTGTCCGAATCTTGCTCCGCAACGGCGCTGACGTGAATTCCCGCGACCGGGAGGGAAAGACAGCCCTGAACTGGGCATTGATCGATTTTCATCCTTCAGTGTTGACGGTTTTGCTGGACAAGGACTCGGGACATGCCCTGGACGGCGAGACACTAAATTCGGCATTGTGCGAAGCCGCGTCCGGCGGCAGGCTGCCAACGCTGCAATCCCTGCTGAACCTCGGAGCGGATATAAACTACCGCGACTGCGATGGCCGGACTCCCCTGATTCTTGCGGCAACGGACGGACACGTCAAAGTCGCGGCATATCTGTTGCAAAACGGAGCGCTGCCGGATCCCGGAGACAAATTCGGAGATAGTGCTCTGATCAAATCTGCGTCAAAAGGTCATGCCGAAGTTGTTGCTTTGCTCTTGAAATCGGGCGCAAATCCCCGATCGGTGAATGCATACGGGAATACCGCTCTCATGAGAGCCTCATTCAAGGGCCACTTCATGATCGCCCAATTCCTTCTGGATTTCGGAGCAGACGTTAACGCTCAAAACGTCCACGGCAACACAGCGCTGTTCTTTGCTTGTTTCAGAGGATTTCGCAATGTTGCCGAGATCCTGTTGAGCCACGGGGCGGAAGTCAACATCAGGGACATGTACGGAGAGACCGCGCTGCTGAAAGCCTGTGGCCAGGGTCGTGCGAGAGTTGCCGAACTTCTGCTGACCCGGGGCGCTGACGTAAATGTCCAGAATAGCAAAGGAGTCACACCTTTAGCCAGGGCGTCCTCAAGAGGCTATGAAGAAGTGGTCAAGATTCTCTTGACTGCACGAGTGGTCCATTCAGGAACATATGTGAAGGGAGCGCTCGAATGTGCATCCAAGAAAGGTCATCGGGGGATAGTGGACCTTTTCATGGCTGCAGGAACCGACACTCCGGACAAGCAACGGGCTGAAGCGTTTGTCAGAGCCGCGGCCACAGGACGGGTCCACATCGTGGATATGATGCTTCAGAAAGGAATCGATCCTGATGCCAAGGACAGTAAAGGCTGCTCTGCCGCTCACATGGCGGCAGCCGGACGGCATCTTGCTATTCTGGAACTGCTGTTGTCGCGAGGCGCAGGATTTCACTCAGAAAACGGCACCGGTGCAATGGCGTTGCTCTGTGCGGCTGGAGAAGGTCGGGCCAATCTCGTACATCTCATTCTCGCTCAGAAAGTGGACCCAAACCAGGCCGATCGCAATGGCAACACGGCCCTCATGTTCGCCGCGAGCTGCCCAAGCGATGATGTGGTTGATATCCTGCTGGCCGAGGGGGCTTTCGCCAACGCGAAAAATAACATTGGAAAAACAGCCTTGATGAGAGCGGCAGTTGTCGGCCGGGTGAGCATAATGAAAAAGCTCATCGAAAACGGAGCCGACGTGAATGAAAAGACGCTGAACGGCAACACGGCTCTCATGAGGGCATGCGTCAGAGGGCATGCAGATGCGGTCCAGCTCCTTTTGGATTACAATGCGGATGCAACTGCAGAGAACGGCCAGGGGCACACGCCTTTGCTCATGGCGGCGGCCAAGGGGCATTGTGCAGTGGTGGAGCGGCTGTTGACCGCGGGTGTGCCTGTGAACGCGCAAACCAATCTGGGCTACACACCTCTCATGGCTGCCGTCCGCAATCGCCGCATCAAGGCTGCGGAACTTTTGAGAACCTTTGGGGCTGAAGGTTAGGTTGCCCTGTCATCAGCTTGAGTTTGCCACGGTCACGTGATCATGGAATCGGGAGTCTGAAAGATGGACCGGAAGGTACGACCGGGTGTCGACACTAATGATGAAAAGGTGGTGCCGGATATTCTTGATCCCCTTGACGAACCAACTCAGACAATCGATCTAAGCGTTCTGGCGTCCCCAGGCACCGCCGTTGATACTGCAGTTGGAGAAAAATCTTCGTCGGGTTCCCTGCTGCAGCTCTTGCAAGCGATTCCTGTGCCCACGTTGCTCATTGCTCGTTCCCACGCGGTGAAATTTGCAAACGCTGCATTCAAGAAGATGGCAAGGGCGGGATTCAGCAGCAAAGGAGCTACCTTTGCGTCTCTGTTTCCCAACCCGCGGGAAGCCCGGCAGGCCCAACTTCTCTTGGAAAAGGTGTTCAAGGATCGTGCTCCGGAAGTCAGAGAAAGCATCCTCCAGATAAGGCATAGTCGAATTTGGGGCCGCATGCACCTGCGAAGTATCAGATTCGGATCGGGACACTTCGTCCTCGTCCAGATCGAAAATTTGACCGCCCAGAAGCAGCTGCTTGCAATTCAGAAATACAGGAAACTGGTGAAGATATTTCCTATCGGAATCGTAGAGCTCGCTTTGCGCAAACAACTGGATTGTTCATTGCCACCCAGCGTGCTTCTCAACGGAATTCTGGATGCCTACATAACCGACGGGAACAATGAATTCGCTGCCATGTACAAACGCACAGAAATCAAGGAACTCGTGGGCGTTCGTCTTGGAGCGCTTTTCCCATTCAAAGGCAAGAGCAAACAGTGGTATGAAAACTGGATCAGGCATCAATTTCCCGCGAGTTCCTTTGAAACGAAAGAGACCATTCGTTCTGACAACATTCATTTTTTCGAAAATACTCTTATCGGCAACGTGAACAAAGACCGCTTGTTGGGAATCTGGTGGCTCAAGCGTGACATCTCGGACAAGAAGCGAACCGAAGAGGAGATGGTCAAAAATCAGAAGCTCGAGTCCCTGGGAATACTGGCTGGAGGGATAGCTCACGATTTCAATAACTTGCTGACCGGCATACTGGGCAACGTTTCTCTGGCTCGAACGTTTATTGAGCCCGATCACCGGGCCGTGAGCAGATTGGATGCCGCAGCCAAGGCTTCAACGCGGGCGCAGGAATTGACCAGGCAACTGCTGACGTTTTCCCGGGGCGGCGCTCCGTTGAAGAAGACCGCGTCCATTTCCGAGTTGCTGAAGGATGCGGTCACATTTGCGGTACGCGGGTCCCACGTTGCCAGCCAATTTGATATTTCGGAGAATCTGTGGCCCATCGACATGGATGAGGGGCAGATAAGCCAGGTAGTGAACAATCTCATAATTAACGCCATACAGGCCATGCCTCTCGGTGGAACCATACGTATCAGGGCCGCAAACGCCATCGTAGATTCGACGCACAACCTTCCCTTGCGACAAGGAAATTACGTTACCGTTTCCATAAGTGACAACGGTATCGGCATCCCGCTCGAACACCAGCAAAAGATATTTGATCCGTATTTCACGACAAAGAATACGGGCAGCGGACTGGGGCTCGCTACCAGCTATTCAATCATCCGGAAACACGACGGCTTCATCGGCGTCAATTCCGAAGCGGGAAAAGGCACCACGTTTACTTTCTACTTGCCTGCTTCGGTCAAATCGCCCGAACCCCAGCGGCGGACGTACCAGGACCCTGACGTGTCGAGGGGAAGAATTCTTGTCATGGATGATGAAGAACTGATCAGAGATCTGGTGGGCGAGATGTTGACCGTGCTCGGATACGTAGCGGAATATGCCAAAGACGGGGCCGAAGCCATCGAAAAGTACGGACAAGCCTTTCATTCGGATCACCCGTACGATCTTGTTCTCATGGATCTCACCATTCCCGGTGGGTTGGGCGGCCGAGAAGCGGTTCAAAGGCTCCGCCAGATTGATCCCGCCGTGAAAGCCGTAGTTTCCAGCGGCTATTCCAACGACACTGTCATGGCAGATTTCGAGGAATTCGGTTTTTTAGGGGTACTCCCCAAACCGTACAATCTCGAGGAAGTAAGAAGGCTTCTCAACAGGATGTTGGGAAACAGTGAGGACAAACTCGAATACGAGCCGTAGCCGCCCGGGATCATGATACGAATTGCCGAGCTGTAATTGAAGCGAAAGAACATGTGAGCACATCGCTTGCCAGATTATTTTGCGGGCATACGGAAATAGCCGCCGTGTAATGCACATGCTGTCTTGAGTTACGATACGAATGCGCTTTCAAACAAGTGAGATTGAAGGTCCCTCTTTAGTAGAGAGTGTCCCGCCCAAACCCCCTCCCGGAGACGTCTATCATGCGCCGGGACCTGCATTTCATCAGCTGAAATGCGGGTCCCGGCGAGTGTCTAAAGTTCTTGAGGTGGGGTTCGGGTAGGAGTTTCTTACAAGAAGTGGTAATCATTCAGTTACTCGGGCGAAGTGCCTAACCTCTGTCATTGCGAGGAGTGAAACGACGAAGCAAT
>DATHCX010000145.1:0-64198 GCA_035319325.1 Desulfomonilaceae bacterium | reverse complement strand
ATTCGCCACAAGATTTATAAGATTGCCGGGCTGGGGGCTCTCCTGAGCGAAGTGATGAGACGGCTCTGCGTCGTCCGCAGCGAAGGAGTGCCGCCAGCCTGTGCCCAGAATCGAGTTACCTGTAAAAAAGCGAATCCGTATCAGTTGCCCGAGAGAAGGGCCTAACCTGTGTCATTGCGAGGAGTGAAACGACGCAGCAATCTCATGCCATTTCGCCATTCAACAAGTAATTTGAATTGCGTTTTTAGCGACTACGTTCCGAGGGCTGGGAGGCTCTTGAGCGAATCGGTATCAATACTTAATGGCGGAGATTGCTTCGCTTTGCTCGCAATGACAGCCTTTTCCCACCCGTGACTGAATGGATACGGCAGCAGTAGGTAACAGTGGCATTCGAAAATCGGCGTGCAGCAGGTTCGCTAGTCTGCCGCGCCTCTTCTTGGCACCTTCGTGTTGGCTTCAAGCGTTTTTACCAGCCTGTCATACGCGATTCCCAGTTGGCGGGCTTTTCGTTTGCACCTGTTCTTGCGGATCCGGTAACCGGCAACATAACCCAGTACTCCGACGGCTGCGCCCACGAGAAGAGCTCCGACGAACCACCGCACCAGCAAATCCAGACCCAGATACATGAACGCGTGGATCGCGTCCCAGAAATGACCGGCATGGAGTACAGGGCGCATGAGATGTTGAAAATCTTCAACGTTCATCATGACGGATTCGCCGAGAATGAGTGAACCGAGGCAGTAAAACCCATAGTACATGGGTATCAGGGTAATGGGATTGTTGACCCAGGTAAAGGTGAATGCCATGACGGTATTAAATTTGAACAGTATTCTCAGCAGTCCCAAGAGAACCATCTGAGCGCCTACTGGAATGCCGAGGCCTATGAACAGGCCGATTCCGATGCCGCGGGCATCAAACCACGGAGGGTGCACTGAGGAAGCGAAGGGTTCTCTAAGATGCCTAAAAAACCTTGATATCATCTTTCCGCTGCGTCTGCCTTCCGAATTACCCGGCCGGGAGATCGAGTCTCCTCGGGTGTTAAGCTGTGAAGGAGGATGTGGCTCCATGTTACAGGTCCCGATCTTCTGTTGTCCGGCCACGCGTCTGGCAGAACTCTCGGATTTCGCTGCAATATCGAAATGAAAAATTGTCAAGCATTGAGTTTCATATCAGATTTCCACTGAAAATCCAATGCAGGTGAGGGTCCCAAAAATGGGTGGCAAATCGACCGGTATTGGGGTATACGCTTCAATCATCCCAGTACTGAAGGAAGATCGCCATGAAACCCGTTTTCATCGAGGCCACTACCATTCCGGACGCGTGGTTCCAATGCCTGTACACGCTTATTGACGAGTCCCGCAAACCCGATGGGGCTGCTCGAAGATATACGGTCGATACGGGCTCGAACCCGGGCGCGGACAGAATCGAATTCGATATGGCCATGATTCATATTAAGCAGCCAGGTGTTCGTCCTCTTTTACCGCAGATTCCGGAGCATCTTAATCTGCCTCCGGTGGCTGACGAAAAATATCTTGCCGAATACATGCCGTATCTCCTCTCTGCCCAGAAATCGCCCGGCGAACACTACACGTACGGAGAAAGGCTCCAACTGGCGTGGCAATTTGTTATTGACTATTACAAAAAGCACGGCGGCCGCACAAACCGCATGTGCATGGAAGTGGGAAGGCCGGAAGATATTTTTTTCTATGAAGATGAGGAGGGATCGTCGCCGTGTATGCGGCTCGTGGACACCCGCATTATGGATGGCAAGCTCCACTGGATCGTGTATTTCCGCTCCTGGAACCTGTGGTCGGGCTTCCCTGTTAATCTTGCGGGCTTGCAACAGGCCAAAGAGATCATGGCCATGGAGATCGGGGTGGACGATGGGGAAATCATTGCGGTTTCAAAGGGATTGAACATCCGCGATTACAATATCGAAGTGGCCTTGATGAGACTCCAGAAGGATACGGGTATCAAACTGGGGGAAAGACGGGATTAGCCCATTGGCCTGAAATAAACCCGGGGAACCGTCTGATTCGGTTCCCCGGAGGTGTCAATCTTCTCACGTTTCACACGTCAGTTTCTTATCGTCCCCACTGAAACTTCGGTTTATCTTCGGATTTCTGCTCGGCGGGCCCGGCATCAATTCCCCACTTCATCTTTTTCGGAGGAGTCGGCGTGGTTTCAGCTTCCGGCGCAGGTGTCGACTTTTGCTTTTGCATGCGCTCAACCTGTGACCGGACCGGTTCCTTCTTGATCGTGACGGAGTCCTCATTCATAGTCTCCGCGGGTTTGGGTGTGGTCTCGAATTGACGAGGCGCTGTGTCGGTTTTCCGGGCAGGGGGTTCTGGACGGTTCAATGGTTCGGTTCTTCTCTCCTGAGTGCGGACGCGAGGGACCATCGGTGGTGGAGGCGATTCTTCGGCAGGAGCAACTATCCGGACTGATTTGTCAGCCTGCGGAAGGTTCTTCTCCACATCGTAGATTTCAGAATCACCGAACGATTTCACTGTGGAGCTGCCGTAATGTAATTTGAAATCTTTATCCGTAATTGTTGGATCGGGCAATTTGTCCCTATTCCAGAATATCTCTTCTGCGAAACTCGCCGTTCCTCCGAGGGAGGAGGCCAGCAGAATGATTATTCCCAAAAGTAACAGTCTTTTCATAGTACACTCCTTTTTGGATTACAGTGCCTTATACGAATTATTCTGACTCCTCCCTTAAGATTGCAGCTTTCAAGTATAATTTTACCATAAAACCGGACTTCCGGTCAACAGAAGAAACGGAATACCGCAATATTTTACGGAACTTGCGTCCGCTTCAGTGTCCTTCGACCGGAAGCGTGCGTCAGCGTTCTCAATGAGTCTTCGAGACAGTGTCCCCGAATCAACCCACCCGTTTGTGGCCAATGCCGTCTATGGTCAGCATATTGCCCTCAATCCGAGTGCGTAAGCGGAGCATCGTTTCCACGAGCCAGAGGTTGGCCCGCACATGCTCTGTCACAACAGGGATTCTATACCGCGTGCGGCCCTCAGCGAGAGCGGCGAAGAGAATCACCTGGTCTGCCAGGTGCCGATCCACGGTGCCTCCTGCCTCCAGGTCCTCCAGGAGGGACTTCACCACAAAATCTGCGATGGACTCTGATGTTCGCCCTACTTTGCCTGCCCGATCAGCTCCGATGATGCAGCCCGTGGTGGTGGATGCCCACAACGTCAAGGCAGCGCCCCGCTGAACCGCAGTGGAATCCTCCAAAACTTCTATCTTCGGCACCACCTTTCGTGATTGCAAAAGCATGCGGCACCTGTCGGCCATGCGCGGGGCCACGTTCTGCTCGCGCAGATGCGAGGCCAGGGCGACCCCCTGAAGGTCCCGGACGGATCCTTGTTCAGTCCTACAAAACTGCTTCAAAGAGTCCTTTAAGGGTTGGACCGTTATAACAAGCTCGCCGTTCCCTTGGGGTACGTATCCCGGCCTGATCATTTTCAGAGCCACGTCCGCGCCCATATATCGCAAAATGGGCAGCAGCACTCTTTCCATGTGAAAAAAACCGGGAGCGAAATCCTGGAACAGTCCTCCTCGTATTGAGATTGTGCATGGACCGTCTGCGTGCAACGCCACGGGAATCAGCGTGAAAGCAGCCATGCAGGCAGAGCCGGCGGTCCCTATGTCGAAACGGAACATGCCGGAATGTATGTTCGGGCCAGGCCTGTACAGGATTTCCCGGGACCCAACCTCGCCCCCTTCCACCCGGCCGTTCGACAGAGCGGCACATGCAGTAACAGCGCGAAGGTGTTGGGCCCGCAACCCAGGTTTGGGCCTCTTTTCCCGAATTCGAACCATGTGGAGAGGCGTGCGGGTGAGCGTGGACAGAGCTACGGCATACCTCAGAAGAGTGCCGCTCCCCGAATGCTTCGATCCATCAATCTCGTGCAAATTCGCGTTCAAAACGTACGATGTGGGGACCCTATCTGTAAAGAGCGTCCACTCAAACGTCCTTCCGGAAACTCCTATAGCAGTGCTCGAAAGTTCTGTCGGATTCGTTCATGACTCTCGCCCACATTCGAACGATCCAATCATGTCGTTGCGAGGAGTGGAACTACGAAGCAATTTCTGTTTTGGTCAATTGGAGATTGCTTCGGGCTTCGCCCTCGCAATGACAGTCTTCGAATCTTTTCGCATAATCAAAACCGACACTACTTTTGAGAATCCCAATAAATGGTGTGGCCGCGGTCCTGTCTTGCCGAACCGTCAATCATGTCGGGAAAAGTTCTCAAGCTAGAGTGAACCGTTTTTTCCCGTCTCGTCCCGCCTTCTTGCGGCCTCGAAAAGAACCAGGTCGCCGGGCTTACCGACAGAGTGCCTTTCGGGTTCCTTCCAGGGTTTCGTGGAAAATGTTCCACCATTAAAGCTCAAACAGCGGTAGAGCGCTTCTTCTCCTTCCAGACCGCCGCACGTTGCATGCAACACTGTTCCCTTGTCCACGAACAGATGCCCGCGAAGCTGTTCGCGAGATACGATCTCGATTACGAGTTTTTGACCGGATAAGAGCACCAGCTGCAGGCATTCAAGGATATCTATTCCGTGGATGCTGCCGGAGAACGTGGCCTGAGAAGCAATTTTCTTGAATTCCTCCTCCACCGTGGCCATCAATGTGGAAACGTCCACGGATTTTTCCAGGATGCGATTCACTGCCGGGTTTTGCGTCATCTCGTCGTCTGTGATGCCGTTAACCGATTCGGCAAGCATAATGAAAGGCGGTTTTTGCATGCTCTTTTTTTCGCATTCTATCCGGATTGCCTCTGCAATCTGCCATCCGTTCATGTCCGGAACGCCAAGATCGCAGACAATAACATCTATCTGTTGAGCGTGGAACAAGTTCAGCGCCTGGCGGCCCGAAAACGCGACAAAAATAGTCTGATCGAGCCGACTGAATCCCGATTCCAGGGCAGCAAGCGTATTTTGATGAGCATCTATGACAAGTATCCTGAATTTCAAGGGGAAACGGTGTGATTCGTAGCCCTCATCCCGGGCCGAGGGCGAGACATGCGGCAGTTTGACCGTGACTGTGGTTCCGCTTCGTTCCTTACTCGTGAAAACCATGGTCCCACTGTGGCGTCGAACGACTCCCGAACTGACGGCGAGTCCCATTCCCACGTGGGACGGTTTGTTGGTCCAGAAAGGCTCACATATCTTCTCAAGATGTTTTTTGGGTATTCCCAGGCCCTCGTCCTGGATTTGGAGCACGACGTGACCGTTCTCCATGAATGTCCTCACAGAGACGCGACCTCCTGCAGGTAGGGCCTCGGCAGCATTCTTGAGAAGGTTCACCACAACCTCGATCAATTCTCGGTCGTCACCTTCCACAGTGCAGCCGGTTGCAAGGTCACTCAGGAGTGAGATTTCCGTTCCGGTATTTTCCAGGTTTGCTTTCCACCAGGAATCCGCCTGCTCGATACTCTCCCGTACGGCATCGGACAGGTCGAAAAACTTTCGCTGCACACCCGCTGCTGACCTCGAACGCGCAAACTGTTTGAGCCGCCTGACGGTATGGGCGGTCTGTTGAGCGCTGTCCCGCATCTGCTCCAGAAGGGACCTGATTTCTGAAAAATCGCCCGTCTCCAGGCAGCTCAATGCCATTTGGGCATCGGCAGCGATGACCTGCAGAGACGTGTTGAAATTATGGGCGACTCCTCCGGCCATTTCAACCAGAGCCCTGAGGCGTTCAGCGCGGAGAAGAAGACCTTCGCTGCGTTTCCGGTCCGAAACATCTTCCATGACCGCCAGAGTCCCTGTTATGCTGCCGTCTGTCTCTCGAACCGGTACAACGTGCAGTTTCACGAAGACTTGCTTGTCCCACGCGCTCTTGTGCGGAAACTCAACCTCTGCAGGTTTCCCCGATCGTGTGCATTTGACAACTGTGTGACAGAACTTGGATTCTCTGAGAAAAGAATTTTTCAGCAGATCGGCTCCATTGGCGTGTTGCGTCCCGGATGCACCGAGAATACTCAGCACAGCAGGATTCAGATCGGTGACATGACCCTGTGCATCGCAGGAAAGTATGCCTACCGGAGAATTCTCCACGAGCATCCGGTAACGCGCTTCACGCTCGAACAGAGCCTCTTCGGCACGTTGGCGATCAGCGATTTCCTGTCTCAGTTGGTGGTTGGCTTCCACCAATTCGGCTGTACGCTCCTGCACTCTTTTTTCGAGTTCGTCCCGCTCTTTCAGGATCTCTTCCTCGTGCTTCTGTTTCAGGACGAGCTGTTCTTTTTCCAGAGTCAAGTCTTCGACCAGCACGAGAACCGATCTTATGTCGCCAAACCGAACAGATCGTAAGTGCAACCGACCCCACATCCTTCCCTTTTCAATTTCGAGTATCCCTTGAATGGATTCTCGCAGCCTCAAGGCAAAGACTTTCTGTACAAGAGCCGATGCGTTTTCCGCGATCCACGGATTTTCGAACAAACTGACAAAAGGTTTTCCTCTGACACTCTCGTACTGATCGCTTATTCTTGCGCAGGCCTGGTTGACAAAGATAATTTCGCCGTCCTGGTCCACCAGGAACGCGGGAGCGGGAAGGGCATGCAAAAGTTTGCCGAAAGACGTCCGTGCTATTCCCGTGAAACTGAAGCTGCCCGAAGCGGTCACATCCTCACTGAACACCGACGCGATATCTATTGTTTGCGTTGTTTCCAGGGGATCAATCACCGCTGAATGGTCTTCTTTACCTGGATTGAACGCCTTTTTTGCCTGATAGTGCGTTTGGTCTTTATTTCGATACTTCGTCAGCGCATTCTCCAGTTCCTGAATTCTGCGACGAAATTCGTCCACTTCGTAGAGGAGCTGTTCCTTGGTTTTTTCCTGGTCGGTCATAATGGACACCACATATGAAAAACGATTCGGCTACATGTGCTCGTTAAGCGGGGACTCACTTGTCATAAGAAAATACTACAAGATGCCCCCACACAGTCATTTTTTTCCTTGGTGCTCCACTCAAGGATGCAATGATTTCTCGTCATGCGTGATGGACCCTGGTGGAACCCAATTTCTCAAGCTAAGTACAGGTTTTCTAAAATCAGGTCGCGCATTTTTATCGGAGCAGATTGCTTCGCTTCGCTCGCAATGACACTGCTCAGGCCTGTCATTGCGAGGAACGCAGCGACGAAGCAATCTCTCTTGGTCACGAAATCCGGCACCGAACTTACGAAAAGCAATACTAAGCCACAATCGTCATCGTGCGCGCACGCTTCGCACATGCAGGCACGGGTGTGCTAGAAGATTGGGCCGAAGTACGTTTTGGACCATATTGCTGCGCAATGAAAATGGTGCTTTCCGTCCGCAGTCAGCCGGGTTGTCCTCGCAGCGCAGTAAGGCAGGCCGTCCGAAGCGAAGGGGACACTGGCTGGTAGACGCATTCCAAACGCGCAGCACCATACTTCCGGACTGGAGGCGATCAGAGAAAGATTGCCCGAAAAAATTCAAGATGTCATTATGAAAAGTGTTTTAATCCACCCCGGCAAGGGCACGCGGGAACGGGTGGCAGCGGTGGCTGATGCCTGTCCTGGTGGGCCCGGAGAGCAGGAGAATTATCATGCCCAAAATTGGAATCCTTGGTTGCCAGAGCGCGACGAACGAGATGAACTGCGTTATGGTAGGCTGTCTGGGAAACGTTCGCGGCCGTCAAGGGACCTTCGCAGGTTATAACCCCCAGGAACCTCTCGACCTGATAGGAATTATCGGCTGCGGAGGCTGTCCCACTGCAGTCGCAGCGGACCGTATCTGGCAAAAGGTAAAGGCGCTGGCCGAATATGGGATCGACGCGCTGCACCTGACGTCATGTCTCGTCCATTTGTGTCCCTTCAAGGACGAGTTTGTCGCGGTTATCCGTGAGGAATTTCCGGAAATCCAAGTGATCGAAGGCACGCACCCGTTTCATGATCTCCAGGCTGTAAAAGCGGGCGTGAAAGAACTTCTTTCCCAGAGAGAGGTGACTCCTCAGTCCATGAACGACCTGGTATTCAAAAGGATAAAGATTTCTCCACGCAAGAAGAAATAGGCTCTATTGAGCCGTTGCCGGGGAAAGAGAATCCACCTTGAAGAGGGTTCACGGCCGCAGGTGTGTGCCGAATCCGGCGCGTCGACACGCGAGCCGTCTTGACTTGAGGAACGGGCTATAGTAGCGACTTCAGGAATTGTGCAGGATGTGCACCATACTGCTGAAAGAGGTTGGATCATGAAAACAAAGGGTTTCGTAGGACTTTTGGTTATTTTGCTGGTGGCGTTCGCAACGCAGGGAGCAATCGCGGCCGATCCGGCCGTGGAACGGGAAGTCAAAGCAGTACTGGACGCATATGCATCCGCGTTCGGGAAAAAAGACGTAAGTGCCATCATGGCTTTGATCGCGCCCGACCAGAACGTGGTCTTCATCGACAGTGAAGTGGAGCTTCCCTTCTCAGGAATGGAAAAAATCAAAGAGTCTTACACAAGGGATTTCTCCCGGATGGAATCGGGATCGCTCACATATTCCAACACTTCAGTGGGCTCAAAAGGGGATGTGGCCTGGTTTGCCACAGGAATCACCGCAACCGTGGTGGTTGATAAAGAAAGCATGTCCGTCCCGGCGCAGTGGTCCGGCGTTTTGGAAAAGCGCGGAGGCAAGTGGTTGATTGTGCAATCGCACTTTTCATTCCCCGCACCGGATGAGCAAGAAGACAAGCAGAAATAGCTTTCCCGGATAATTGGGACAATACGTCATTCTCCCTTGTTCTTGCCTCCCAGAGCACGCGGCAGCTCTTCGATAACATCCGTGGCGAGAACGGGCGCGGGTCCGTATCTCTCCACGAGGTTGTCCGCGCACAGCCCGTGGATATAGACACCGAAGGGGAGTGCTTCTTCCGGCGAGATGTTCTGGACGAGCAGACCGCCGAGGATTCCGCTCAGGGCATCCCCTTGTCCCCCCGAAGCCATCCAGGAGTTTCCTGTGCCGTTGATGGTCACGGTGCCGTCCGGTGACGCGGTAATGGTTCCCGCTCCCTTGAGCACGACCCAGACACCGTGCCTGCCTGCAAATGTTCGTGCCGTGCCTACTCGGTCCGCCTGAACCTCCGCGGAAGACATCCCGACAAGGCGGGCCATTTCACCCGGATGGGGGGTCACCACCACCTGCGCCTTGGCGGTTTTCAGAATTCCGGGGTCTCCGTCCAGGGCATTGAGGCCGTCTGCATCGAGAATCAGCCACCCTTCATAAGACGAGAGAATGGTCCTTACCAGTTCGGATATTCCCTGTTCCGTGGACATGCCCGGGCCGAGAATCATGCAGCGCTTTTCCTGAGATAGAGACAGAATCCTGTCGATCGAGGCTTCTCCGAGGAATCCGGTTACCGTTTCCGGCAAGGGCTCAGTCATTTCTTCGGTCAGCTTCGTTTCCAGGACGGGGTTGAGCGATGCGGGAATTCCCACGGTCACCAGACCTGCACCGATTCGAGCTGCAGCCCTCGCTGCCATAGCGGGAGCACCGGTTTTGCCGGGAGACCCCCCCACTATGAGCAGATGCCCGAAGGTCCCCTTGTGAGCCTCGGCATTCAATCGAAGGAATTGGTAGTGCTCCGCGTCGGGCCTTGTATAAAACAGCGCTTTGGGTGGATTCTTTTCCACTGCGGGAAAAGGGATCGAAATATCCGCGACCTCTATCGCTCCGCAATAAATGAGTCCGGGATACAGAGCCGTTCCCAGCTTCCGGAAACCATACGTCACGGTCAAATCGGCCTTCACCGCGCAGCCTAGCACGTCGCCGGTGTCCGCGTCCAATCCCGACGGAAGATCTACGGCAAGGATAAATGCGGGACTGCCGTTTATTTCCCGGATCGCTTCCCGATACGGAGAACGCACTTCCGACGAAAGCCCGGTCCCGAGAATCGCGTCGACGATGACATCGCTCTGGTGCCATTCATCGGTTGCTTCGTCCAGAGCTTCCTCGTCGGAGACTGCAAAAATGTCGGGCGTCATCTTTTCGAGCACCCGCAAGTTGATGAGTGCATCGCCTTTTATCTTGTCTCTGGGGCTGAGCAGAAACGTGTGCACATCCGCACCGTAATTGATCAAATACCGGGCGATCACGAACCCGTCCCCACCGTTGTTTCCCGGGCCGGCAACGACCGAGACCTTCATATCCCGTACGTCGCCTCCCAGGTGATTCCTCAGGTGAAAAAACGTGGTTCGCCCGGCGTTTTCCATGAGAACCACACCGGGAATCCCGTAATCCTCAATGGCCGAAGCGTCGAAGGCCCGCATTTCCGCTGCCGTGACCAGGTACATCGTATTCTCCGTTCAGGCTCCCGGAAAAGGCTATCTTGCCGCATTCCTGGTTAAGTTTTCGGAATGCTTGAACTCGCACGAATATCCGGAGCACAACATGTTGTACCTGCCGAGATGCTCGAGCGTGATCAATCCCGTCACTTCGCCCGACTTCATTATGGGAACCGTCTTGCTGCCGGAGGTCTGCATTTTTTCCAGAACCTCGATGAGTGAACTATCCTCCAGAGCAGTGGGAAAATCTCGGATCATTACGTCGGCCACCGGTACCGAATCCCCGCGCTTGTGCAGGGTCTGGACCAGTGCCTCGCGAGTGAGTAAGCCCACGAGTCGGCGATCGTCCGCCACAGGGAAATCCGACTGGAAACCGTGGGCGAGCCGCGCGGCCGCATGTCCGACGGGTTCGTCAGGCGACAGAACTGCTATGCTCGTGATCATGGCATCCCTGGCCGTCGCGTCTCCCAGGGCAACCATAATACCCATTTGCCGTTCCTCGGATTCCGCTCCCAGATATACGAACAGCGCTATGAGAAGGAGAAAGAAATTTGCGGTGAAAATGCCCAAGAAGAACAGGAGAATGGCGAAAACCTGTCCCACGCCGACCGCAATACGTGTTGCCGTAAACTGATTGAGATACAACGCGAGGAATCCCCTGAGAATTCGACCTCCGTCCATGGGAAACGCCGGTATCAGGTTGAAAATGGCAAGAACCAGATTTACCGCAGCCAATTGCGCCAGGAGGTTTCCCCGCACGGAAAGATCGGAGAGACTCACGTCGTAGCCCAAGAATTCGGCCGTGAACCATAGAGAAAATGCCAGAATTATGCTGGCCAGGGGACCGGCTAAGGAAATGACGATTTCCTGAAACGGTTTTTCCGGCGGATTGGGCATGCGCGCAACCCCGCCGATCGGCAGCAGAGTTATGTCGAGCACGGCTATTCCGTAATGCCTGGCAACCATCGAATGGCTTAATTCGTGGAAAACCACCGACGCGAAAATTAATATTACAAAAATTACGCCGTTCAGGCCGCCTGTGCCCACAACCGACGCGCCTGCAAAATAGATCAGAATCAACAACAGCAGGAACGTGAGATGAACCTTGACCGGTATACCCAAAATAGAACCGATCTTGAATGACCATTTCATAGAGAAAACCTCCAGAATATCGTTATGTTGTACCGACTCCGTCTGAGATCCCGGGACCGGTCCGGATGCGTTGACCAACCATCCCCCTGTTCATTGTTATCATAGATTAATTGCTCGGTCAGCCGTATAAAATAGGACCCCTATCCCGACGCCGTTGATACGGTGAAACGGGCCGTTGTGGAGTATCGGGTTTTTGCAAAACCCTTGATTTTGTAGTACTCTTTTTCTCACAGAACATGGACCGACCGCACGGAAACGTCGTACTTCGCCGAACGGCGCGAATGAGTTTTTTCCCGGAGCGAATCTGAAGTGAGGTCAGCGTGATCGAAATAGGTGAAGCCCAGCAGAAGGTGCTTGAAGAAATTCCCGTTCTCGGCAGAGAGCGCATACACATACTCGAAGGCCTGGGACGGGTTCTGGCTCAAGATGTTGCAGCAGTCCGGGATGTTCCGTCTGCAGATAATTCCGCTATGGATGGATATTGCTGTCGTCATGAGAATATAGCCGGCGCATCTTCGTCCAATCCCGCGCGGTTACAAGTAATAGGAGATTCACCGGCTGGAAGACCTTTTGCAGGAACAGTGGGGCCCGGCGAAGCGGTCCGGATTATGACGGGGGGTTGCTTGCCGGCTGGTGCGGACACCGTAGTCATGGTGGAAGACACCCAAATCGACGGTGACTCTGTTCTGTCTTTCAAAGATCCGGGTAAAGGCGCTCACATTCGGCGCAGGGGCGAAGACGTGAAGGCGGGGGAAGTGGTGCTGTCGGCCGGCGATACGATCAGACCGCCCGAAGTCGGGATGCTCGCGACCCTCGGTCACGCGTACGTACATGTGTACCAGCGCCCTCTGGTAGCGATTCTTTCCACGGGCGACGAATTGGTGGATTTGGACGAACCGTTTTCCGACGGGAAAGTCGTGTGCTCCAACACGTACAGCCTGGCTGCCCAGGTCATGGAATGCGGAGCAATCCCCCTTTCCCTGGGGATTGCCACGGATGACGATGCTGATCAACGGGCAAGAATATCCGAAGGCTTGAGGGCCGATGTGATATTGACTTCCGGAGGCGTCTCGGTTGGCAAGTACGATCTCGTGAAGGATACCCTCGCGCAGTTGGGAATGCGGGTGAAATTTTGGAAAGTCGCGATGAAACCGGGTAAGCCCCTGGTTTTCGGAACCATCGGCAACAAGCCCGTATTCGGCCTGCCCGGCAACCCCACTTCCGCCATGATTTCGTTTGAACAGTTCGTGAGACCTGCACTCCTAAAAATGATGGGATATTCAAGAGTTTTCCGGCCCCTCATCCAAGCGCATCTCGCAGAGGAAGTGAACCTGGTGTCGAATAGGCCCCATTTGGTGCGGTGTAAGTTATTCGAATCGGAAGGAAAAATGATTGCGGTGACCGCCGGGAATCAGAGTTCAGGCGCTTTGAGGTCAATGGTCCTGGCGGACGGGCTCATGATACTTCCACCGCACGACAGGCCCTTTGCTGCGGGCGAACGAGTCCGGGTTCAATTGCTCTACACAAACAGCCCGCTGAGTCCCCATTCTCCTTATGAATGATCCCTCAGCCACGCACGGTGAATACGCGGGACCGGGAACACGACTCATACGAGTGCGTTTTCAAGAAAGAAAGATGAGGGGTTCCGGCGAGTGCTGAAAGTTCTTGGGGTGGGGTTCGGGAAGGAGTTTCCCACACGGAATGTCTCCCCCGATTTCCCGAATTGAAGACGAAACGGTATCATGTGGTTCCAGGGGGCCCTTCACTTGTCTAACGCGCGAAACGCGATCATATTCCGGGGCACAGGATCGGGAACGGCTCATGATGGAGTTCCGCGTATTGGCGTTCACGAGGGCTCGTTGCCGGCATAGGAAGTGCTCATGTGCGGCCCAGCGAGACGCGTGATCCGATCCGGAATGAGAATATTGCATACTCTCTTTGCTCGCGGCACGAGGAGTTTTTACCGCCCGGAAGAAAAGATAGTGATCTTCACGCGGTTTCCCGTGCAAGGCGCCACCAAGACACGTCTGATTCCCCTTCTCGGCTCGGAACGGGCGGCAAACCTCCAGCGTAACATGACAGAACATATAGTTGCCACTGCGAAGAAGGCTGCCCATACGCGGTCAGCGTCGCTGGAAATTCAGTACGACGGGTGCAAGGAATCAGATATTGCAGGCTGGTTGGGCACCGATCTTTCTTATGCAGAACAGGTTGGCGCGGATCTGGGAACTCGCATGCACTCGGCCTTCGAATCCGCGTTTGAGAACGGATTTCGAAAAATGGTCCTCATCGGATCTGATTGCCCGGGCATTACGAATTCTCTGTTAGAGAGTGCCTTTGACATGCTTTCGCAGTGCGACGCGGTGCTCGGCCCGGCAGAGGATGGAGGCTATTATCTTGTGGGACTGAGAAACAGCTGTCCCGGGCTGTTTGCAAACATCTCCTGGGGGACCGGCAGCGTGCTGGAACAGACGGTCGCCGCGGCCCAAAGATGCGGTCTGTCGGTAAAACTCACGGACCGCCTCAATGACATCGACCGGCCCGAAGATCTGGAGGGATTGGCAGGGAAATTCCCATTTCTGCTTGATTCTTGTTCCCCTGAGTCAACCGGGCTCGAGGCCTGCTCTCGCATTTCCGTAATCGTACCGGTTTTTAATGAAGAGCAAGACATCGCCGCAACCATCGAGCGGGCAAGGGCCTCGGGAGAAGTGGAAATCATCGTTGTGGATGGCGGCAGCACCGATCGTACACGGAAAATCGCCCGGTCCTTGGGAGTCAAGGTCCTCAAGTCGCCCCAGGGAAGAGCGGTGCAGATGAACGCGGCTGCGGACAGTGCAACCGGCGACATTCTCCTGTTTCTCCACGCCGACACCCTGCTGCCGGACGGTTGGATTCACAGTGTCATTGAAGAACTGAAACGGCC
This sequence comes from Desulfomonilaceae bacterium, assembly GCA_035319325.1. Classification (GTDB taxonomy): domain Bacteria; phylum Desulfobacterota; class Desulfomonilia; order Desulfomonilales; family Desulfomonilaceae; genus DATHCX01. Next base: position 49,818 of record DATHCX010000145.1, on the reverse strand, counting down.
GGCCACGGCAGCCGCTGCGTTCTCGTTGCGGTTTTCTTCGTACGTCAAAGGACTAAAGATAGTAGAAATGTTGGCAAATTTTAGAGGCCGCGTGCTTCAGATGCCGTACGGCGACCAGGCGATCTTTCTCAGGGCGGATCTTTTCCGCGAAGTGGGTGGGTACCGGAATCTTCCTCTCATGGAAGACTGGGACCTGGTGAGCCGCCTCCGGAAGCGCGGCAGGATCAGAATAGTCGCCGCGGAGGTAATCACTTCCAGCCGGCGCTGGAAAAAGCACGGGGTGTTCCGGACGACGGCGCTTCATCAGGTTATCATTCTGGGATACCTCTTCGGAGTGCCACTCTCTACACTTGCGAAACTTCGCGGCCGGGCACATAACGCCGCACAATAAATCCAGCACCCGGTTTTTGTGACATGGAGAAAATGAATGACTCTTGAAATGAAGAGTATATCTTTCGTGCAGGATGCTCTGAGCGTCCTTGAAGAGGGGTTCGTCGATCTGCCCCCATTCGATCCTTCGGTAGACCTTGAACATCTCAGGGCCGTACTGTTGACGGTGGCGGAAAAGATGCGGGACAACTTCCCCTATCCCCATCCTTTTTACCTCGGACAGATGCTGAAGCCCCCTCACCCCATCGCCAGACTCGCCTATATGCTTTCCTTATGGATAAATCCCAACAATCACGCTCTCGACGGCGGCCGGGCCAGTTCGGCGATGGAAAAAGAGTCGGTGAGCGAAATTGCTCGCATGTTCGGCTGGAACACGCATCTGGGGCATCTCACCAGTGGCGGCACTATGGCAAATCTGGAGGGGTTATGGGTCTCAGGCAGGCTACATCCGGGTAAGCACATTGTAGCGTCCCAGCAGGCTCATTACACGCACAAGAGAATTAGCGCGGTCCTGGGGATCCCCTTTCGAGAAGTGCCATGCGACCACCGGGCACGGATGCGGGTGGACGCGTTGGAGGCAATCCTCAAAGAAGGCAACGTGGGAACCGTGGTGGTCACCGTGGGTACCACCGCAACGGGTTCGGTGGACCCTCTCGTTGATGTTCTGAATTTACAGGAACGGTACGGTTTCAGGATTCACGCGGACTGTGCTTACGGAGGATATTTCATCCTGGCCGACGGTTTGCGTCCGGAAACGAGAGCCGTATTCGATCATTTGACGGAAGTCGATTCCCTTGTAATTGACCCCCACAAACACGGCCTGCAGCCGTACGGGTGCGGGTGCGTGATTTTCAAAGATCCGTCGGTGGGACGGCTGTACAAACACGAATCCCCGTACACGTATTTCACGTCACATGAGCTTCACCTCGGAGAAATAAGCCTGGAATGTTCAAGGCCGGGGTCTTCCGCAGTAGCCCTTTGGGCGACGCAACGCATGTTGCCGCTCGTCCCCCGCGGCAAGTTTGCGGAAGATCTGGGAAAGTGCAGAAGCGCTGCTCTCAGGCTGTGTGATCTTCTCGATCACGATCCTCGTTTTGTCACGGCATTTGCACCTGAACTGGACATTGTCGTGTGGGTGCCCAAAGCTGATTCCGCCAGCCGTGCCTCCCAAATATCGGAAACCCTTTTTCAGGAGGCGGCCGGCGCAAACATCCACATGGCCAAGGCGAACCTGCCCAAACTGTTATTCGAGTCCCGCGTTCCGGAAATGCAATGGGATCGGGATCAAATCACCTGCCTGAGAACGTGCCTGATGAAACCCGAACATCTGGAATGGATGGAAAGAATCTGGACGGCTTTTGACGAGACTGCCGAGAGGGTGCTTAGAATGACCGAAAATGGGTAATGGCACACCCGATTGGCGCGGCCATCAGCAGGCAAGCCTTGACGTCGAAGTCTTGCCTCTGAATACCAGAAAAGGGGTGGCTGGGGGGAATGTGCTTCCCCCCTTGGTATATGCCACAGGAATTCTGGTAAGCGCAGGTTTGCCCCGCGTAGACAACAACACTTCGGAACTTCGATTTCTGGCCGGAAAGAGCGACAAGAACAGCCACATCGGCTGTTGAGCATCCCCTTGAAAAGGATTCCGAATCAAAGTCTCGAAAATGATCGGAAAATACCTATTCCCGAAATTATTTCATTTTGATCTTTTTGCCCTTTTTCACTTTGCAGGGATACACGGGGCCGCAATAGGGCGCGCAGTAGGGCACACAAACCGCCGGGGCGCAGTAAACGGGAGCGCAGTACATCGGAGCACAAACCGCTCCACAGTTAGCTTTGCCGAAGCCACCGAAGAAAAAGGCTGATGCAGGTGTAGCAAGACTGCACACCAGGCCCAGTGACACGACCAATGCGATAATAAATGCGAATTTTTTCATACGTTGCCTCCTTCATTAAACGAAAGTTGGTCTTTCAAGGGGATGAAAGGCCTCCATCCTCCTACCACATTTCTTTTTCCGTGTCTAGATACGCATTATATCATTTTCGACTCGCGTCCAAAGAACTTTTATGATTCAGTAATTCAGTAACAATAGTCACGGTTTTCGATCGTCAAATGTATATATGGACTGCGGTTCGGAAACACAGAAGACCAAAAAGCTCATATAATCTTAACCGAACGGTCGGTCTTTACGATGCGACACCGTGAATGCCTGTCACATGTCCGGACATTTGATTGACATTTCCATTCGTTATCGCTAAGATAGCTCGAAAAGCGTTAAACCCACCGAAGGACTTCTGTCCATGCCTAAATTCACCCGGAAAGATTTTCTGGAAGTCCTCTTTCAAGATTACTTCAGGAAGAGGGAAGGCTTCATCATAGTGCAGAGCTCCAGGAGTTTGGATCAGAAGTCCAGCGTTCGTTATTTTCCCAACATGGAGATACTCGCGAAGGAACCGTATCAAGCGGATCAGCAGGTCTTTTTCGGGGTATGTCCTCATGAAAACATGAAGCCTGACAAGTCGAACATCCAGTATGTCGTAGCCCTATGGGCCGGACTGGATCTCGGCCCCGAGGGTTTTTCCGGCAGGCAAAGCCATTTTTTCGGGCAGGCTCAGGCCGCCAAAGCCATCAGAAGTTTCCCGTTGCCGCCCTCGATTATCGTGGAATCCGGATGGGGGGTGCACCTCTACTGGCTGCTGCGTGAAGTAACTCCGGTTCGCGACAGGAAGAATCTGGAAGCACTTCTCACGAGGATTAACGGTTATTTTCAGTGCAAGAAAGACATCGGCATCGATTCCATGCTCAGGCTTCCCGACACGGTAAACGCTAAGGTAGCGACACATTTGGCGGAATGCCGGATAAAATACATCAATTCTGATTTTCGATACGATTTGGATGATATAGCTCGTATAAACGTGGCAGCGGTCGGTTCTCTCAGCAGCAGCGCCGTATTCCCGCGGAACTTCTCGGAAAGTGCGTCGGATGTCAGCGGTGTCGCACAGGAAAACGCTCAAGGGGAATTGGTTTCACCCTCCCTGAATTCAGGCGCTGTCCAGGACATCAACGAAGATGCTTCTCGTGAGGTCAGGATAAGCAACGTACCAGAGCCGTTGGAGCCTCTGGCGGCCGTGGCCAGGCCGCGCGAGATGACCGCGCGGAACCCGGCATCCACTTCCCCGGCAGAACCGGATTTTGAGCCGGTACCGTACGAAAGCGTCCGGTCAAAGCCCAAGGGTGCTCCGCATCCGCAGCTGGCAGACGTCTTACCAGAAGATGTTTTGGAGAGAGTGGCCGACAAGCTTGCAGACAGAGTTGCGGAAAAGCTCGGGAAAAAGCTGGTGGACGAGATCGTGGAAAAAGTGGTGATGAGACTTATTTTACCGGGCTAAATGCCTCTTTTTCTGAATCCTCCTTTTGAAAATCGTATATCGATCCCATGTTCAAAATCTGCGTGAGAGCGTCCAGGGCGGTTCGACATTCGTCGGGCAGAAGCGGATCTGTGAGATCCTTTGGATCAAGCCGATCTCTATAGTGCAGATTCGCCCACCCGGTTAAATCTTCATAGAGCCCGTCGGTCAGATACACTGCCTGGTGCGTGAGAGCTTTCTGCTTTTCGGTCATGACCACCCGCAGCCTCAGGCACGCGGGCCCCCCTCCATTCTTCATGCTCTGCCTGACTTCAACGTGGCGAACCTCTCGTATGGGATTGGATGCGTTATTCACAACCCCGTCCAAGAAAGCGCGAATCTCCCGGTGTTCGCGACATTCCTCGGGAGCGATGAGGATCATAGATCCATCTCCGAGGGTGACAATCTGGCTGTTGAACAGGTACGTTTCCACCGCTTCCGTCAGGGACACCCGGCTGGAGTCGACTCGGATCGTAATCAGTTCGTCTCCGCATTGCTTGGAAAACACTCGTTTGACTCGCTCCACGGTGGAGGGATCTTCAAACGCGTCCGCGTGGTAGAAGAACACATTCTCGTTTCCCAGGGAAATAACGTCGTTGTGAAAGACCCCGGCGTCGATTGCATCGGGATGTTGCTTTGCAAAAACAGTTCCGCGGGGATCGAGAAGATGAAGTCTTGCGACAGCGGCTGAAGCTTCCAACGTCTGGCGCGCGGGAAAAATCTGCGGTCGCTGTCCTTCCGAGCGGAACGACACCCGTCCGTACACGAATAGTTCCAGGCCGCGATTCCCGTAGCGTTTGCACAATCGCGTGTGGTTTGCCGCCCCTTCATCCGAAAAATGCGGAACAGACGGTACGGGAGCGTGGTGAACAAAGGCGCGAGGATCACGGAAGATGGTTTTCAGGACTCGCGCGTTCAGGTCGACCTCGAGCGACCTATGGAACTGTGTTACCAGATTTGCGGGAGTGAAATGGATTTTCCCGTCTACGGTGTCCGGGCTGGGGGAGACCGTGGCTGCGTTTGCCGCCCACATGCTGGAAGAACTATAGACTGCCGCCAGAAGCTGAGGCGATTCCCGGGCAGCGGCCTGGAGAATCTCCCGTTCCGATCCGCGAAATCCCAAGCGCCTGAGGCTTCGAGTATCCGGTCGTTCCTGCGGGGGCAGCACACCCTGGACCAACCCCAAGTCTGCGATAAATTGCATTTTTTGCAACCCCTGGAGAACCGCAGCACGTGGGTTTGAGACGCTCATTGCGTATTTTTCCGACGCAATATTCCCGTAGGACAGACCCGCGTAATTGTGCGTGGGACCTACCAAGCCGTCGAAATTTGCTTCAAACGCATGGTCTTTCATCTGATAAAGGGTCTTCCGCAGCCGAAGCCAAGATCAGTCCAGTCCGGGAGTGAGCTTCCCGGGCCATTCGAGTCTATTTTGTTCCATGGAGGCTACCGGGTCCGAGCAGTAGTCCGCAGCATAGTACCCGCTCGGCCGATGATTTCCGCTGGCGCCGACTCCGCCGAAAGGCAATCTGCTGCTTGCGCCTGTGGTCTGACGGTTCCAGTTGATGACGCCTGCCCTGATTTTCCTGAAAAATGTCCGGTACAAAACTTCATTGTCGCTGATGAGGCCCGCAGCCAAGCCGAACTGTGTGTTGTTCGCTTCACGCAGGGCTTCGTCAAAATCCGCCACCCTGATCAACTGGAGGAACGGCCCGAAAAACTCCGCATCCTCCCGATCCGGCACTACAGTCACGTCCATGATGCCCGGCGAGACGAAATGGCCCTTTCGCTGAAGCCGATTCACTTGCACCAGAGGAATCCCTCCGCGTGATTGGAGGTCAGCCTGAGCTGCCAGGAGTCCGTCCACCGCATTGGCCGAGATCAATGGCCCGAAAAAAGGCTCAGGCACATCTGTATACGCTCCGATGCGAATTCTGCCGATCATGGAAATGAGTGCTTCCACGAACGCATCGCCATTTGCGCCGCCCGGAACTATGAGTCTCCGTGCGCAAGTGCAGCGCTGGCCCGCAGTGATGAATGCGGATTGAATTGTGAGATATGCGGATGCGTTGATATCCGAAATGTCGTGTACCACGAGCGGATTGTTTCCGCCCATTTCCAGCGCGAGGATGACTTCCGGTTTGCCCCCGAATTGCCTGTGCAGGGCCTTCCCCACGGCGACGCTTCCCGTGAAAAAAAGACCGTGAAGCCTCGGGTCTTCTGTCAGCGCTACTCCCGTTTCACGGCCGCCCTGAACCATATTTATGACTCCTGCCGGAATATGCGCGGCTTCCCACAGCTCCAGGGTGAATGCGCCGACAGACGGAGCCAGCGAACTTGGTTTAAAAACAACCGTATTTCCTGCAAGAAGCGCTGGCACGATGTGCCCGTTGGGCAGGTGCCCCGGAAAATTGAAAGGTCCTACAACACCCACTACTCCGTGCGGCTTGAAACGAACGGATGCAACGGTTCCGCCGACTTCGGTCGTGACCTCGGCCCTGCGTTCGTGAAATGCCTGGATGGAAATGCCTATCTTTGCCTCCATGGCATCCACTTCCGTAAGCGCATCCCACAACGGCTTGCCGGTTTCCCGGCTGATCGCCTCGGCCAGAGCAGCTCTGTGGGCGATCAGTTCCTGGCGGAATCCGTCCAAATAACCGATTCTCTCGGTCAAAGGAATTGCCGACCATGGCTCAAAGGCTTCGGCTGCAGCGCTCATAGCCTCACGGACATCGTCAGCAGACGCGGAACGGCCTTCCCAAATCACTTCTTCTGTCGCCGGGTTCGCGGAGCGAATCAAATCGCCTGTGCCGGCTATCCATCTGCCGTGAATGAAATGAGTCTTATCGGCCATCATCGATTCTCCCTGCGAACATGCAGGGGTCCGAACCTTATCTTGCCCCCCACGTCCAGATGCAGCGCCTCAGCGGTCTCGGCTCTGATACGAACTCCGCCCTTTGGTCCTTGTTCCACGTTTCCCACGCCTGCGCGGAACCCGCGGCCTGCATTTATCATCACAAACGGAATAGATTTAACCGGATCCGAGGTTATTTCCTGCACAACGACATGTCTGCTTTCCTGTACGATTCGAATCTCGTCCAACCTGCAATGGATGATCGGGCCCGCTTCAAAAATGTCCACCATATCGCTGATTATGAAACCTTCATCCTGGAGCATTTTCAGGGCGGGTTTCGCTTCTTCGTGAACCATTCCGATCACGTCGCGGGCTTCCTTGGGCAGCAAAGGCAGGTAAATCGGACTGCGAGGCATCAAATCTGCAATGAAGCGCTTGTCCATGACACTCAGGAGGTCTGCCTTGGAATAGTCCATCTCGAAGAAATGCCTGCCTATGGCTTCCCAGAATGGCGAATAACCCTCGTCGTCCACGACGCCCCTCATCTCGGCAATTACGACAGGCTCGAAACGGGCCGGATGTTCTGCCATGAACAGAAAACGAAACAGGGAAAGCAGCCTGCCGGTTCCGTGTTTGCGATATTCCGGCACGAGGAAAAGTCCGCCTATTTCGCTGGGACCGCTGTGTTCGGCAACGAGGTTTAGCGCCTGAATTTCTTTTCTGATATGCAGCGTATGGGATTGATGCACGGTATTTTCAATTCTGTACGCATAAAACGGCTCGAACCCGCCTACCTTTGAGACGATACAGGACGTCCCCACAACAGTCGCAGTATCAAGATCTTCAAGCACAAAAACGTACAGTTCGCCGCCCGGTTGCTCCGTAATTTTTTGAAAACTGAATTGCGATTCGATGATGCGCTTGCGCAAGAGATCCCGGTCCTTGGGCAGGGAAGTCAGCCCGAACCGGGCCGAACTCGCCAGTTCAGACAGCCGATCCAAATCGTCAAGATTTACGGGCCGGACGACAACCATCGGAGACTCCGGACGTGCTAATTCACGCGGACGCGACGAATCGCCTGAAACTGATATTCCAAGACATGCTACTCTATAAGTTGCCTGTCAACGGGTCCGGGTTCACAGATTCTTTGGGAAATAGCAGGGAACAGCCGAACTGGCCAAACGGAACCTTTGTGTGGCCCTGCGGAACGTGGAAGTCCAGACCAAATCAATTGGGAAAGCAATGAATTAAGGGTATGTCACGTTCCATGACGCGGGTTGGCACGAAGAAAATCCGTCCGAATTCGCGTCCCTGAACTGCGTCATGCCGATCCGCGAGCAAGGAAGAATCGGGGAGGCACTTCCTGAAAGAAGTTCCTCCCCGAACCCCATCTCAAGAACTTTTAGCACTCGCCGCACCTGCAATTCCGGTGGGGAAATGCAGGTCCGGGGCATCATAGAAATTTCTGGGAGGGGGTGTGGGCAGGCCACTCTTTCCAAAGAGAAGCGCCCAATTCTCACGTGTTTGAAAGCGCAATGGTGTCACGCGTCAAAAAAGCACTTTTTTCAGAACCACAGGCATGAAGCGCGGTTTTCTGTATTCATCGTATCGAGGAATTGCACCCAGTACCGCAGACAAGTCGTGCCGCACCTCTTTCGGGCCTCCGATAGGAATTCCCCAAAATGCCAACTGCTCATAACGTGCCTGGTTCGCATACAACGGCATTCCGATTACAGAGCGAGCGTGTTTCCTGAACAAGGGCCTGGTCTGAAACCCCAAGAGGATGAACGGAACGGCAGACAGTATGATTCCCTGCATACTATTTGAAGCAAAGGCCCAATTCAGCGTTATGCCGATCACCCAACAAATCAGCACCCAAAAAAAGAACCGGAGCATTGTCATGTACATTTCCCTCAATTTTATTCTTCGAGCGGCTGAAAAATTAAAATTCTCCCTCTTCCACCTATATCACTAACCGGCAAAGTGTCAACACGAATTTTGTGTTCCGAAACAACCGATCGGTTACGGGCAGGAAAAGACTGTCGTTGCGCACCCATTGACCATCGGATATACGAAATTCCCGGCATTGATTCCGGGAACCGGGTCCGGTTCCTGAGAAGAAAAAATCCGTGGATACACCGAAAAACCTTGCAACGGGCTGAGTTTGAGAAGTAGGATGCGTGGATACCCCCCCCGAAATACGCTGTCAACGGGGGCCGCGGCTAGATCTCCTTTGGATCAGGGAGGCCCAGGATGAAAACATTGGTGCTGCTGTTAACCCTCATGGCATTTGTGGCGGCTGCCCCACTGGCTATGGCCGAGAAGGAAGCCAAGAAAGCGGATCCGAAGATCAATTGCTGTATCAAAGGCAAGTGCAGCAAGATGACTAAAGCGAACTGCGACAAGAAAAAAGGCATGGAAGTCGTGGATTGCAAGGACTGCAAGGCAGAAAAGAAGCCTGCTAAAGGCAAATCGATGGAGTAAGTTTCAGTCTGAACGCTGCGATGCCGTCAGGGTTTACGAAAGACCTGCTCCTTGGCGGCATTTCGATTCAGGAAAGTGACAGGCGCTGCGATCCGGCGGGAGGATCTCGTTTCCGGTGTTCTCCCCAACCGTGTGTCAGGGCCGAGCCCGTCGCGTTGAATGCCTGCCTGGTCGAGAACCGGCGGTCAGTACTATGGCCGCCAGCATATCGCCGTACGAACATCCCGCGAAACCAGCCATTTTCGCAAGAGAACCGTCCCGGCACCATCCGGGATGAGAATTCACCTTCATTAGCTTGGGATTGCCATTGCCGTCGAGTCTCCAGTCGAAGCTGAGGACATTCCAGCATCTTGATCGCTTGCCATGACGCCGGTCGGCGGAGAACATTGTTTCTCGCGTAACGAATCGAGCGGTTCTCGAAAATTCTGTCGAATTCGTTCATGACTTTCGCCCGCAGTCCTACCAGCCAATTCTAAAATTGCGAGGAGTGGAACGACCGAGCAATCTCAGTTTTGGTCAGTTGGAAATTGCTTCGGGCTTTGCCCTCGCAATGACAATCTTTCCGCGTAAGGAAAACTGACCTTACCTTTAGGAATCCCCGTAGTTGCCATGATCGCCGAGCAAAGTCGCTCTTTCTGGCAGTCATGCAAAAAAAACTTCGAGAAAAACGAATTGCGCGATAAAAAGAACACCTGGGGAATGGATCTCATGGAAAAAATTTACAGGTTGTAAAACGTCTTGACGATTACGGGTCGTCGGGATCCATGGATCGAAGAGAAGAGAGCGTTTGCAGAAGCATGTAGCTGAGGCCGATTCGCTTTCATACCAGCAGCAAGGAATCTCGCGGGGGCACGTGGCCGCCGTTTGGTGGGGCCGCAGTCTTCCGGAAGATTGAGCACGTAATTATCCGTTGGAAGTGAAATGGTGTCACCCAAACGGTGACCGAATTGGTACGCGCATTGCACCAAATCCGAGTAGACAATCCTACAGGGAAGGAGGTCAAGGAATGACCCCAAGAAGAATTCTCCTGTGCACGGACTTTTCGGAAAACTCTGTGCCCGCGCGGGAGCACGCGATCAATTTTGCGGTGGCTTTCCACGCGAGTTTATCGATTCTCCACGTTGTCAATTCATCACGGCTGGGCTTCCCTGCCTTCGAAGTCGGGGTCCCTTTCGACCTTCAGGAAATTCTGAAGGGCATCGAGGAATCTGTCAGGAAAGCCTTTGAAGTCATGGTGAAGGACTGCAGCGCCGTCGAGGAAGTGAAAACTTTTTCCCGCATCGGCGTACCTGCCAATGAGATCGTTCGCTTTGCGCAGGAAGAATCCATCGATTTGATCGTGATGGGTACGCACGGATGGACGGGCTTCAGGCACCTCATCCTCGGTAGCACGGCAGAAAACGTGGTTCGCACCGCCACGTGCCCGGTCCTCACGGTCAAATCCAGCTCGGAAGAACCGGAACCCCTGGGAGGCGCATAGGAGCACAGCAGACACGGGCAGCAGTGAATCTCCACCACTGTCCACATGCAGGACTCTTTCCGCTCTGCAGGAAACCGCATCGGCTCGTCGGGGCCTGGCAGACTAAAAATTGTCATTGCGAAAGAGAAGCCCGAAGCAATCTCCAATTGGAAAAAAATGAGGTTGCTTCGTCGTTCCACTCCCCGCAATGACACGGTTAGCCAACGTGGTACGCGGGGGAGTGCATTCGCGAATCCTACGCAACTTTAGAGAGCCGGACTCACAACGACAGCGGTCACCCTCGTACGCAGATGAATGGTTTGCAAGGGTTGCACTTCTTCGCGATGCGGTTGTGCCTGCCGTTCAGTTATGAGCAGCGTCTGAGAAATGGGGAAGGATGAAGCGACAGATGAATTGCGGATGCGGATTCAGAGTCCATTAAAAATAAATGACAGCTTCTGCTCCGTAGCGAGACCATTCAGTTTCCAGCTTATACGGATTTACTGCATTCGTGGAGTCTTGTACAGTCAGATAGTTCTTCTCAACAATTACTTTCGCAGCAATGTCAAATCGATATATTTGCGGACGAAATACCAGAGAAATTCCGTAGCACTTCAGAGCCGAGCCCTGAAGTGGTGTGTCATAGTATATTTCTGCGTGAACCGGTATGTTGATGATTTCAGGGGGGACGTACCGGGCATAGACGCCGATGGTGCTCGGCCTTTTTCCCGTGAGGTCAACGGACAGACGATTTATCAGGGGAAGCAAAGGCTGGCGGATGACGCCCTGGAATGAGGGCTCGCCGAGATACCAGTCAGCACGTACGCCTAAAACAAGCCAGCAATGTTGAATGACGTCAAAGTCGGATCCCAGCACAAGACCGGCAAAGGAGTACCGTCCCAGATCGGGACTCAGGCTCTTGTCCTGAAACTGGGTCCACTGAACACGGCTGCCGAAGCGCCACAAGCGCACTTTTACGTACGCGTCGTAGCGCAGCGGTGAAGTGTCGAGGTTTGCGTAATCCTGCAACGCAACGGATGGAATTGAAAACGGTGTTCTGAGATTGTTACCGCTGAGTTGCGCCCGATTGAGCGCCATGACTGACAGACCCGTGCCCACCTCGCTGCGGAACGTGGACGCAATGCCGCACGCAGGGAAAATAGGTCCAATAATGGATTCTAGGGTACCCAGACCGGGAATGGATGATTGCGCGAAAACCGATGAAACGGCAGTTCCCATGAGAACAAACACGCACAAGACCACCCTCAGTACAAGGGTTTTGTATGGTTCTGTCATGCAGCCCTTCGCAAGTGCTTGTTACAAAAGCTCTAGCGTTTGCATTAAAACATATGAGCATACCCTGCGTCAAGCAATTAAAGCACCGGGGAGAAACAGGAAACAGCCAATCAGCGGCCCTGTCATGCCGACAGAGGATGCGAAAAAAGAAATCAGGTGAGTTTCCGAATCAGCGGTTCCGTCACAGGGGGCGCCGAGCGGGCTAGCGCACGGAAAACCACACACCCAGTGTATAAAAAGCCTGTTTCCGATCCGGTGCGCCCACACGAGAGTCGGTGTTATGAATTTCGATCCGGATACAAAGCCTGCCAACAGCTCTGTACCAGCAAATAGGCAAAGCCGGCAAACACGAGAGCCCTGATTACGGTGAGATTGTCGTACGGTTCACCAGATCCCAACCATACATAGAGCTGATAGCCGATAGCGACCGCACCCATCAAACTGAGCACGATTTTCAGATACGGATTGAGAAATTGCTTTCCCGCCATACGTTACCCCGTCCGGAATGTCAGCCCGGGATCCGAAAAGCCATGTCTCGTCAGCCCGGGATGTGGCAGCCATCATACCTCAAAACCACGGCAATTCGCCAGGACATTCATGAAACAAGGGTAGGCAGCCGGTTACTGCGGGGACAACGATCCGATCCGACCGCTTTGTGTGTGAAGGCAGGGAAGCAATCCCATTTGTGGAGTCCGAACAGCACCGCGATTGCGTCGTGGCATGGCTCCCCGATATGACAACATGTCGCCCCTGGCTGAGCCATTAGAGCAGTTCTCGAACATTCTGTCGGCTCCGTTCATGACTCTCACCCACATTCGAACGATCCAATCATGTCATTGCGAGGAGCGGAACGACGAAGCAATCTCTGTTTTGGTTAATTGGAGATTGCTTCGGGCTGCGCCCTCGCAATGACAGTCTGCGAATCTTTTCGCGTAATCAAAACCGACACTACTTTTGAGAATCCCGCTAAAACATGCTGGGCTACACGGTCGAATTGGCAATTTCGGGCGGAATTAATTGATTTTCTCTTACAATACTGCTACAGTAGATTTCCCTGAGGTGGACAAGGCACATACTCGACTTTCAGGCGAAGTAGGTATGTATAGCATCCGGATCGGGCTCCTGCACAGCAGGAAGACCGCCGTAACGGACCTCGACTCAAGAGATGCCGTACGGTTCGCGCAAACATCCGTTCTTCTCATAGGCCGATCGCATCATAGGCAATAAACCGAAAATCTGAGACGTGCCGAATGTAAGTCCCCCCGGTTTGCCTATAGACCGGATAACCACAACCTCTTGTTGCGAGCCGTAGAATGAACACTGACACGAAAAAAGAGAGCGAGCCAAGAGCCTCGGGGTTCAGCGGTACGGTCACAAATACGAGCCTTCACGATATCATTCAGCTCATATGCATCGGTAGAAACACATGCCGTATGCATGTGCGAAGTGGAGCAAACACAGGGCTAATATGTTTCCGGGACGGAGAAATAGTTCACGCTGAAAACCAGGATGTGAGGGGTGAGGAAGCTTTTTACACCATTGTATCCTGGGAAATGGGGATCTTCGAGTGCGATGAAGAGCCTGTCCTCACCGAAACCATCCAGGAAAGTTGGGATTTTCTTCTCATGGAAAGCATGCGGCGAATCGACAGTGTGCGGGCGTCTCAGTAGAGAATCGCTTGTTTGGGCGTCCTGGTTCGAGGCACCCCGGTGAGCGTGATGATGGATCTGATTCTGTTGATTGTCGGAGTCGCTCAGCGAGACGAGCAGCAAGCGTGGAATAATGCTGATAATACTCTGCGCCCAAAGAAAATGCTTGAAGAAGGGAGTCGAACCGGCTTAAAATCATGTGCTTCGTTTAGTCAAGGATTCAGCGCCAATTTATCGCGGCGACATTCTACAAGTCGGTTGAGTGACAGCAATGGCAGATCTTGTTTTGACGAAACAATCCCTTGACCGCATCGACCAGGTACTGGACACGTTGCTCACGCGAAGCGGAGCCCACACGGTACTGCTGATAGACAAGGCGGGGCAACTCATCAGTTTCCAAGGATCGATGAACCAGGAGAAAGTAGCTTCTCTGGCTGCGTTGACCGCTGCCAACTACGGAGCCACAACCGCTATTGCGCGTCTGTTCGGCGAAGAAGAGTTCACTCTTCTCTTCCACAAGGGAAAAGATGAAAACATTCATTTTTCGAATGTGGGAGACGAATATTTGATGATCACGATTTTCAACAACAACACTCATCTGGGATTGGTCCGTTTGGAGGTGCGAAAGAGCTTGGAACAGATTGAGGCCATGTTTGCTGAGAATTTACGGCAATGGTTCAATACCTAGCCGATGCAATAGGGTATTTTCAATGGCTATAATAAGTTTCCGATCAGACGAAATTCACTGCAAGATTGTTTACTATGGACCCGGAAGAGGTGGAAAAACCACTAATTTGATAACGATTCACAAGGCTTTGGGGCAGCAGGTGAGGGGCGAACTGTTGTCCATAGACACGTCCGGAGACAGGACTCTCTTTTTTGATTTTCTTCCCATGGATTTGGGCAGCATAGGCAAGTTCAGAATCAAAATTTCCCTGTACACGGTTCCCGGACAGGTTCGTTATAACGATACTCGCAAGTTGGTGCTCAAAGGTGTTGACGGCATCGTGTTTGTGGCGGATTCCCTGGAAGCCCGAAGACACAACAATGTGGAAAGCTTCACCAATTTAGACGAGAATCTCAAGGAACAGGGCAAGGGCGCTGTTTCGTTACCCGTCGTGCTTCAGTATAATAAACGGGATCTTGCGGGAAGCAAGGTAGCTGTCATTCCCGTGGAGGACATGGAAAAGGATCTCAATCCCAACGGGAAGTTTCCCTCGTTTCTCGCCAGCGCTCTCAAAGGAGACGGGGTAAGGGAGACCTTCAAAAAAATTTGCATGATGACTGTGATTGACGTCAGCACCCGGCTCTTGAAGGACAAAGGCATGAGCCTGACCGGATCTTGATCTGATCAAAACCAGCGGAGAACGCCTGTGGCCGATCAAAAGCATAAGACTCCAGAAGAATTGGGCGAGGCTGTCGGTAAGAAAATAGAGGAACTCTTCGGGGGCATGTTTGCGGACGAGGAATCCCCACAGCCCAAGGAGCAGCTCAAGGCAGTAGCAGATGCTCCAGTAAGTCCAAAGCCACCCAGCGCACCTCAGCCCGCCTCGGAACCCGATTCCCCTGCGATGCCGAAACCGGCATCCGCACCTCCCAAGCCACAGGTCGCAGCACCCCCTCCGGCTGCCAAACGCGTTTCTCCTCCGAAACCGCCTCCGGTTGAGGTCCAGGCTCGGCCGCCGGTAAGTCCGCAAAAGGAGCCGGACGGGTTTGATCAGATCATGGAACGGATAGAAATTCTGATCCTGAACCTGGAATGGGAAGTCTCTCCGGAGTCCGTCAAGGAAATTTCAGACAAATTGGGCCTCCTGGAGCCTTTGCTTCCCGCCGGAGGGCCTGCGCGTACCATCATTTCCATGAATTTGCGGGTGCTGCCGCGTTTCAATACTCCTGACGCCATTCCTCATCGATCGTTGTTAAAGCTGCTGCAGGATAGTGTCTCCGCTCTGAAATTGGTCCATTCTTCTCATGGGAAACAAGCTCCGGGGCAGACACTGATTTCAGCGATAACAAACAGTTATAAAGAAATCGTATCTTCCACGACGACCGGAGAAACCTCTGTCGTCACCACCGCCCTTGTTTCCAAAGAGACCCAGACGCCCTATGCGTCGCTGGTGCATGACATCGGCACCGTGGCACATTCCCTGGAAGAGATAAGTCAACGTCTCGCTCGAATTCTCGGCGTCTTGCGCCAGGGCGGGAACATGTCTCCTGAAGAAATCACGCGGCGGCTCGGTACCCTGGAGCATCTCTTTTCAGAGCGGGTAGGGCAGCTCTCTTCTTGTCACAAAGAAATGACAGAGCTTCAGCTGCCCGCAGAGGGATTGGCGGAAATTTCATCATCAAGCAGCGAAAAGAGCGGTCTTCTCCTGATGAACTGGGCCGGCATGTATCTGGCGATTCCATTCAGCATGATATCAGAGGTTTATCGTCTGTCCAAGACACAAGCCGGGACGTTCGTGAACGCTGCGGCTATTCGCATGGGCGACGACGTGATTCTTCGTTTACCCTTGAAAAAACCGGACAACGCGACCATCGGCATACCCGAATGGATGGTGCGTTTCTCGTCGGGCGGACGCCGGGAATTTTTCATTTTGCCGGACAGGCTCCTGGGTTACCGCCTTGCGCCCCAGGGCGTAAACGTGGGTAAACAGGCCAGGATCAAAATCGGTTCCATTTCATACGCGGTAATCAACCAGGCGGTTCTCCGTTAATTACGCCAAGTAAGACTGTTGAATGACAGAATCCAGCAGAAAAGGGCAACCCACGAAGAAGGTCAGGCAGATGGTTTATGAACCAACCATGTTCGGGAGGTACTGTCTGATCGATCAGGTCTCCAAGGGGGGGATGTCGGACATATTTCTTGCCAAGACCGCCAGTGTGAGCGGCTTTCAAAAAGCTCTCGTGATCAAGAAGCTGCTTCCGCAATACTCTGCCAAATCGCGCTATGTTCAACGCTTTGTCAATGAAGCGAAGACACTGTCGCGCTTGAACCATACGAACATAGTCCAAATAATCGACATGGGGGTTATCAATTCGGAATATTTTATAGCCATGGAATATATTGAGGGTCGAAACATAGCCCACATCATATCCAAGGCTGCCAAGAACGGCCGGCGCCCCTCTCTGGAATTTATTTTGCACGTCATATTGGAAGTGGCGAAGGGATTGGGATACGCACACCGGAGAAAAGGCGTTAACGGGGAGAGTTTGCTTCTGGTTCACCAGGACGTGAATTCTTTTAATGTCATGGTGTCGTACGAGGGCGAAGTCAAAATCATCGATTTCGGTATTGCCAGAATATTCCTGGATAAAACCACCAGAGACGGACTGCCCGTGGCGGGAAAGCTGCTGTACTTCTCTCCTGAACAGCTTCAGAAAAAATCTCTGGACCGGCGAGTAGACATCTACGGAACCGGAGTCATGCTTTACGAGCTGATTACGGGCGAACGCCTGGTTCAGCATCAAGCAACAGTAAATGACACCGTGAAAATGATTCTTAACATGAATGTGGCCGAAAGAGTGGGCGGCGATTCCCGAATTCTTCCGGAACTCAAGCCCGTTCTCATCAAGGCCATGGCCCTGAATCCGGCAGACAGATACCCGTGGATGGAGGATTTCATTGCAGACGTTCGCAAAGTCATAAAAAAACTTTCCCTGGATCTCGATATCGCGGCATGTACCGCGTACTTGCGAGAGCAATTCCAAAGAGAAATTCTCTTGGACAGACGCCGGATGCGCAAGCTTCTCTCCGAAGATCGCTCCAAAGCCGATACCCTGACTGCACTGAAGATTCCTCAAAAGGATTTTGTGCGTAAAGATGAACAGGGTCTGTTGGAAGGGCTCCTGGCGATACACGCCGACCAGTCCGGGGACGGGAAACACGAGCCGCCTGGTGAACCCGTTTTCAAATCCATTGGCTTCCCGGCGGGTAAGACCATTTTCAGCGAAGGAGAGCCCGGATCTGAAGTGTATATCGTGCGAAAGGGCAAAGTCAGGCTGTTCCTGAATATAGGCGACACCAAACACGTCATCGGCCTTGTGGGTGAAAGTGAATTTTTCGGGGAATCCTGTCTTCTCGGCGAAGAACTCAGATGTCTCAGTGCCGAAGCGGATAAAGACACGGACCTGCTCGTCATTGACCGGGAAGCATTTGCCCGATTGATCGGCCACGGCCTACCCCGTGCCGTGGTGGTCGGCCTGCTGGAAAAACTACGGGACGCTGCTTCGTTGTTGGAAAGCGCCTTTATAAAGGACAGCCTGTCACGCCTGATATTCGGCCTGTTATTTTTCCAGAGGAGAACGGTTTTACTCAATGGTACGGACGTGAATCTGACGGAAGTGACCGATTTGTTCCGACTGCAGAACGACTCTCAAATGCGAAGATATTTGAATAAGTTGCAATCATTGAACATTCTGGTAGCAGACCAAGACACCGTCCACATCAAGAATACCGAAAAACTGGCCAGTATCCTGAACGTCCTCTCCGGCCGGGGCAAGTTCATGCTGAAGTTATAGGATTTGCGTGCGGGATGCGGCCATTGGATGGGTCCCGGTGTACCGTTGCGTTCGGTCACTTAAGGGAGAACAATATGAAGATCATAGTTATTCATGCGGCCCCCCGCATGGAAACAGGCAACACCCAGGTTATCTTGAATCCGTTTCTTGTGGGATTGCGCCAGGAAGGAGCGAGAGTGGACATAGCCTTCCTGGGCAAGAAAGATATCAAGAGATGCATAGGCTGTTTTACGTGTTATGCCGCGACGCCGGGGAAATGCGTGCATGACGACGACATGCCTTCTTTGCAGGAAAGAGTCCGCGATGCAGACGCGATGGTACTGGCCACCCCCGTGTACCTGGACGGCATGACTTCTTTGGCCAAAACGTTCCTGGATAGAATGGTCGTCTTTCTTGATCCCCATTTTACTACCGACGACGTGGGGGTCATTCATCCGTTACGGTGGAAATTTCCGAAGAGCATATTTCTGGTTTCCGTGTGCGGGTACCCGGGTCTGCACAATTTTGATCCTCTCCTCATGCACGTTCGAAACGTTGCTCGCAACTTTCACAGCGAATTTGCCGGAGCACTGTTGAGACCGGCGATTTTCTCGATTCTTCTCGCGAAAAAATATCCGGAACGGGTGAACCGGGTGATCGACGCGGTCAGAGAATCGGGAGTGCAACTTGCGAAATCCGGAACCGTCTCGGAGCAAACGCTGCGAATTGCGGCGGAAGATATTTGTCCTCCGGAAGAGCTCGTTACCATGGCAAACGCATACTGGGACCGTGAGTTGAACCGATTTCGGGACAGGCGGGACAAGGAATAAAGAGCCTTTCGCACTCAAACAAGGAAGAATCGGGGAGGCACTTCTTGCAAGAAGTTTTTCCCGGGCCCCGCCAGCATTGAAAGCACAGTCGCACAAAAAGTGTAATAACATTCCGGATACTTCCCGAGATTCCCATTTCATGACGATTCCATCCGAGCTGCCTACGGCTCCGGTTCCAAACGCAACGCCGGCAGGCCGGACCGGACACTTACCCATGATTTCACCGTCGATTGTTCGAAGTCTTATGGTATTCCTCCTGCTCGCATTCCTCTTGATCATGCCAGCGCAATGCATTTCAGGAGGCGTGCTGCACGTTTTTCCCCCCACTTTCCAGAACGAGACATTCGCTGTGGCTCGGCCGTCCGTGCTGTTGTCCAAAGTTCTGGTGACCGTTTCAGAGTCTTCCGTAGAGTATCGAATCGATCAGACTTTTTTCAACAACAACGATTTTCCGCTAGAAGGGGTATATCTGCTTCCCGTACATACTGAGGACGAGCTTCAACCGCATGTGCAGGTCAACACCGTTGAGACTCCGTTCGAGATTGTCTCCGGTACTGACTTTTTTCCCACCTTGCAAAATCTGACTCTATCCATGAAAGATCCTTCGCTTCTGGGGCTTGCGGGGAAGCGTCTGGTCGTCGTACGGCCGCTTCATCTGGGAATTCGGCAACAAAAATCTCTTCGCATCCAATACAACGTGCCTGTGCACGTGGAAAACGATCAGCTGGAACTCGTGTTGCCCTTGGATGGCGAACGATATTCGCTCGGACCCGTTGGCGAGTTGGACATTCGAGTTCGCTTCAAGATGTCGCGGCCTGTTCGCAGCGTGTTCTCTCCCACACATCACCTGACTCTCTCACGAGAAACCGCTCACAGATGTTTGGTTGCGACCAGGTTGGAGAAAAAGAAAGTCAGGGAGGATTTTCGGCTTATCGCGACATTCTCAACAGAAGAACAGGACCTGAAAATCCTGACCCACAGGGCACCGAACGCGAAAGGCTCTTTCATGGCGCTTCTGTCCCCACCGCTCGTTCAGCCAGCGACGCAGGAGCCTGAAAAAGACGTGATTTTCTTGCTGGACACTTCCGGAAGTGTGGCTAAAAACGAGTCTGCGCATGCAAAAAGGGCCGTCATTGCGGGCCTCGAAAGACTCGCTCCCCACGATAGGTTCAACGTACTCAGCATGAGCACTCGGGTCCGGAGAATGGCCGACAGGATGCTTCCGGCAACTGAGGAAAACATCATGGAGGCCTCCCGGTTCGTGAACTCAGCAGGAAATGCGGGCGGTACGGATTTGTACAACGGCCTGATCGAATCTTTGGAACAGTTCACGACGAGAAGAAGGCCATGCGTCATCATATTTGTGGGAGACGGTCGAGGGACAGTGGGCATCGTCAATCCGGACACCATTCTAGAAGATGTCCGGCGCTATAATCGAATGCGCGCCCGGCTGTTCGTGATGGCGCTGGGAGACCACGCGGATATGGCCTTTCTGGACAAGTTGGCCAAGCTCAATCGCGGGACGTGTTTCCATTTTGCGGGAAAGGAAGATTTCGGTGGTGTGCTGAACACGTTTTTTTCACAGGTGTCGCCTGCCCAGGTCTCAGACATTTCTCTCGAGTTTCAGGACGTGTCCACTGAAGAAATGGATCCTGATCCGATCCCGGACTTGTTCGGCCAGGAAAGCCTGGCTGTGTTCGGTCGCTACGACGGCAAGCACGACGTAACGTCCAGGGTGAGACTTCGGAGCAAAGTCCGAGGAAGAATGAAAACTCTCTCCACCACGGCGACTTTTCCGTCAGTGGAACGACGAAATTCCTATGTGTTGACGCTCTGGGCAATGCGACGAATGTCCCGCCTCCTCGAAAAACACTGGCTCAAGGGTTCCGAATTCGGCGTGCAGGAGCAGATGGAGCATCTTGCCGGCGAGTTCGGTTTCAGAGTGCCTTTGTTGAAAAGCGCGGGAGGATCGGATCGCTCTCGCGAAATCGCCCATGAAGCCGCAAGCCGACTTTTTTGGCGGTACAAGACTTCCAATGTAGTCTCGGACGTCCTGTCGGACCGGTTTCGCACAGTGGCAGGCAAGACGTTTCGTCTGGAAAAGACAAAATGGGTCGATGTCGAATATCGCCCTTCAATGCCGCTGCGCACATGCGAATATCTCGGAGAAGAATACTTCCGTATGGTGAAAGAAGATTGGGAACTGGGACCCTATTTTGCCCTTGGCCCGGAGGTACTGGTGGTGCGGGACAAGGGGCCCGTGGCAGTAGTCCTGAATTCGGCCGCAGTTCGATGACACGAATGCGCTTTCAAAACAGTAAGATTGGCGGGACACTCTTTACGAAGAAGTTCCCCCCAATCTTACTGTTTCTTAATGCGTCTTCGTATCGGGCGTTGGTTCCCCCGAACGTGGAGAAACTATTTGCGGTCGTGGGTGAACTGACCCATAATTGACGGCAGCCTGTATACTTGTCCGTGCTGAGACACCATCAGCAGGTCCTCTCCGAATACCAGAGGTCCGAACGCGTCCACTGGAGGCGGAGCAAACGAAGTCCTGGCCACCTTCAACAGGTCGACTCCTCGAACCATGCGCTTCAATGAAGCTATATACAGCAATTGTTGAAAGGGGGATTTGTTGAACTCAACGACCACATCGTCTTTCAGGGTCAGCCCGGACGGAAAACCTCCATTTGTGTAAGAAGCTATCTCGCCTCCCAGAAGGTACCCTTTTTTCAGGGCCAATTCCGGATCCACCACGTAGGTCTTGCGTGTGTACAGGTAATTCGAGGCCAACCAGGCTCTCTTGTCATTCCATCTGCCCACAGCCATGGCGGTAACCCGCAAATACTCGAGAGGCAACGTCAACGCCATGACGGCTCTCTTCGCAGTAAACGATGCTTCCAGATCGATTCCCATGAGCAGTCGGGTGGAACTATCTGCGATCAGGAGAAGTTCTCCGTCGACGGGAAAGCGCGTAATGGCAGGACATATGTACCCGGGAAGAATAAAGGATTCGTCACTTTCTGCGCTGTTCATCGGGAAACGGGCCATTTCCACAGTCCCTTCCGAGTCCCGCATCATGACCAGAAGGCCTTTTTCGTATATTCCCACACCGAGGACGACTGCGGCTTCATCCTCGGAGATGAGTCTGGGCCCTTCCCGCCACACGACCTGCTGTTTTGGGCTATCCAGCATGGCATTAATAGGCACCCAGTTAGCTCCGAGGAGTATGATCAACAGAACCGTCACAGGGACCGCCACGTTGAGCGCGTAGTTAAGTCGCCCGGAATAGGGATCCCCTTGCGTGAACCGAACCTGCGTGTCGAATTTTTTTCTGATTCCCCTCTTGAGTCGAAGATATCCGATGGTGACTTCTACCGCCATAATGCCAGAGAAAAACGACATGAGAACAGGGAACAGATTCAGGTCCCATACAGCCCAGATTGCGTATACGAGATACATGAAGTACTTGCTCGTAATGGTGATCCGGGTTCCGATCTCCATGACATTGATGATCACTCCGAAGACCACCACAATAAGATAAAGAGCGATGTACGCTGCACCCAGCACGGGTGAAACCATGTGGTGGAAAATGGCCATCATCGCCACCACGACCATCCCCAACTGATCGCAGACAAGATCGGTGAAGGCTCCGGACTGTGACGCCTTGCCAGTGTACCGGGCATAAGCGCCATCCATGCCGTCGCAAACTACATGGAAGGCCAGGAACACCACAGCAAGCGAGGGCTTCCTGAGAAAATACAATATCACTCCTGCAAGGAGCGCTATTCCGATGTACGATATGGTGTCCGGAACGAGGCCCACCCGGACGAACGGAGGAAATATCGCGGACATGAGGCGGGTCCTCTTTTCCGCGAGGTACAGGTGCAGCCACCGATCTTTTCCGAAGTAATTGAAAAATTCGGAATGAGTCTTCGATTTGAAACTTTTGGACCCGCTGTCTTCCGTTCTTGAAGGAGATTCAGACATCATTGCCGGTTATGGAGAAATAGCATATGTCGTAATCCGACATACGTCGGAAGAAGGTTCCGCTTTGCACTTGCGTAGAAGCCGAACCCTGGTCTCCCAGTTATGGATTTAGCACGTTTCCAAGAGAAAATTAAGAAGAAAGCCACAAACACTGTAATCATTGAGTTACTCGGGGGAACCGCCTACACTCTGTCATTGCGAGGAGCGCAGCGACATCCTTTTCCCACCCGTATGAATGGATACCAAACACTCCAGCGGAGAGGGGATTCCGGATGAATCTCCGGTGCAGAACCCCTTTTCCAATGCTCGCACGTAAGCCTCCAGCCAAAGTCCGCCGCTGTCGGCCAATCCTTCGGCTGCGGGGTCAGGCGAGTGCAATAACGTCTGCACGTGGGGGGCCGGAGGGAGCAACTTCCACCACAAGCGCTTCCTCGGTTCCCCTGTTGAAAGGGAAACGGTATCAATTCCTTCCATGGGACAACCGCTCCCGCGCAACGGACGCACCCGGTCAGACCTGCTTCCCTGGGCACCAATGTGGGGGTGCCATCAGCTACATCCTGGATTTTATGATTTCAGCGACGCGGGCAATATCTGCCTTGTCTCCGGGAATCGGCTCCCATGCGGATATGGTCAGACCGTCACCCTGCCACCTCGGGACAACATGGATGTGAAGGTGCGGCACCACCTGATTTGCCGCTTTTCCGTTCAGCTGCATGATGTTTATGCCATCCGGGTTCAAGGCTGCTTGCACGGCTCTGGATATCCTGCACACCACTCGGTACAGGTTGCCGTACAACTCCGGTTCGGTTTCGAGGATCGTACCGTAATGTTGTTTCGGAATAACAAGCAGATGACCCGTGTTCAGGGGGCTTATGTCCATGAACGAGAAGATTGTGTCATCTTCAAAGACCTTGATGGACGGTATTTCGCCCGCAACTATTTTGCAAAAAATGCAATCCTTCATAGTATCCTCCTGAAACCGCTATGGATCCGAACCTGCCGAACGCGGCAGCGCCGTATTCATGGGTAAAAAGCTTCAATGAGTTCAGTGAGTCCCAGTTCCCGAAGATGTTGCTCCCCCGGTATTCCGGTAGCCGGATCCCAGTGCATGGCACGATAGAACGAAAGCGCCAGGCTGTCCACGTCCAGAGTAATCCCTTTCAGTGGCCCTGAGTATAGCGGGGGTTGGCCGTAAATTCTCGGGTGAGGTCGGAAATCCCGAAGTGGATTCAGGCCGTTCTTGACGTTGAAGGCTTGCCTCAGCTGCTCAACGCGTTCGCCGGCTCGAAGATAGTCATCAGGGGCAAAATCCCAACCTGTGGCAGCGTTCATCCACTGGCAGAGGGGTAAATCGCCACCGGTCTGGGTTCCGAAAAGACAGACTCCCGCTCCGTCCACCAGCATTTTGTAAAATACCCCCACCGCGAGAGCATTCCCTTTGTCATGCACGTCGTACCGTTTTTTCCGGGTGGAAAAAAGAGGAATTTTTGCGGCCCGAGAAAACTGGTTCTCCAGGAATTGCAAGTCCAGGTACTGCATTCCCGTTACCGAATGGCGGCCTGGAGCAGGTTCGCAATAATAGGCAACAGCGAATCCAGGATCGAATTTCGCATCGTGCATGGCCGGTTCCACTCCACCACAATGCACCGCGAATTCTTCCGAGCCTTTGCCGATTTTTTTCGCCGCGATCTTTACGCCGTCCGCAAGAATGTCTCCAATGCCCTCACGATCTATGATCATCCTGGTAAGCCCGATAATTGCTTCCGATTTTCCCCAACCGAGTTCCAGGCCGTTCGTGTCACTCTTGTCGATGATGCCTTTCGTAAAACATTCGATGGCAAACGCAACGACACCGCCGCAGGAAATTGAATCCACACCCCCGCGATTGGCCATGTCGTTGAGTTTGAATATGGAATGCGCATCATCGTTGAGGAGCAGATCCCCGAACGAGCAGATGGTCTCATATTCAGGCCTGTGGGATTTCTCTATCTTGTACGGTCCGTCCATGACCCGTGAAGTGGCGCCGCATCTGAGGGGACATGAATAGCAGCCGTATTTCTTGATGTCGTACCGCCCGATCTCTTCGGCCCGCAGCTTCCGGTATTTTTCCGGCTGAAAATCAGTGACTGTTCCTTTCCAGTTTTGAATAGGGCTGTCTCCGGTTTCCACGGACATGGCCGTCAGGGACGGTGTGCCGAATTTTTTCAACATCAGTCGCCACACAACCGCCGGTTGCCGAACATAGAGTCCCTTCCCCGTCAACCAGCCGAAAAATGCCAGGAGTCGATCGTTCAGGAGTCCCTTGAACCGGCCGTACTTCGCAAATCGCGCCCTGAATTGCCGGGACAGCTCTTTCATCCTCCGCTCGTCAGCAACGGCAACCATTCTTTTTCCCGCTGCTACCACGGCCTTCAGCTTTTTTGATCCCATGACCGCGCCAAGCCCGGCTCGGGCGGCCATGCGTCCGTAATCGGTGGAAACACCCGCCATGTAGCTGAGCTTTTCCCCTGCAGGGCCTATACAGGCAACCTGAGCGCCTGCTTTGTATCTGTCCCGCAAGATCGCTTCCGTCTCAATGGTGTCTTTTCCCCATAGATCGGCAGCATCTCTGAGTTCGGCCCGCTGTTCGTCGATGTACAGGTATACGGGGGTCGGGCTCGCTCCTTCAAAGAACAGAGCGTCTACTCCGCAGCGCTTCAGCATGGGAGCGAAAAAACCGCCGCAATTGGAGTCTCCCCATCCTCCGGAAAGAGGGGATTTTCCTACAATCATGAACCTGCCGGTAAACAGAGACCCGGTGTCAGTCAAAAGGCCGGTCGTAAATCCAAGGATATTTTCGGGTCCGACAGGATCGCATCCCGGCTTCATTCTGTCCCACACAATTTTCGCGGCCAGACCCATGCCGCTCAGGAATTTCCGATAGATTTCTTCAGCCACCGCTTCGTACCTGATCGTTCCCGAAGTCAGGTCCACTAAGCAGACTCTTCCCCAGTATCCTTTACCGATGGCCGAATTCTGTCCTTTACCCATCACCTATCCTTATCCACGGGCCGGTTGCATCGGATGTATTCCCAACAACGAAGGTCGAACCAGGCTGCATGCGCCGTCAAAGTTACTTGATTGCCGCATTACTGTCACGAGAAATACTCCCCTCGGCGCCATGGCGCATGAGAAGTGTGTGGGAGGGGGGTCGGGCGTGACACACTTTACGAAGAGGATCTCCCCAATCTTACTTCTTAGAAGTGCATTCATTTTGGACAAACTCATGCAGATACTTCCCGCCGGCGCTCCAACGCTTACGGAAATTCTGTGAGCCAATCATTGTTATTTTGAAACGGGCATGATAGCATACCTGGTACTTGTACAATTGGCTAACGGGGTTGCGTCCTCAATCGCTGGCACATGAAAAAGTCCGTACTCGAATATTGCAGCAATTAGGTGGATACGTCTATCATGGACAGTTTTCCGGACTTTGTTTCTGAACGTAGGGGCAACGCTGGATGCAGAAGCGTAGAATAAGCGCGGCGGAACTCGTCAATGATATGCGGGCAGGTCTCCCGGATTCCGGTCTGTCAGATAAATATCGCATCAGTCCGGAGGGGCTGCAGTTCGTCTTGAGGCGCTTGGCCGACGCCGGATTGATATCGCATCTGGAACTGTATGAGCGCACTACTCTTTCGGACAGTGATGTTGCACGTGCCTTCGTCCCAGGGAGCGACCATTCGCGATGTTACGTGTGCGGGAAAAATATTCCATTGGAACTCGATGAATGTCCCTATTGCGATACCATTACGGGGGACTTCGAGGATAGACTGGTCTTTGATACATATGAAGGCGTTTCCGGAAATGAGACTCCATATGCCGTAGATGACCTGCGCACAGAGGTTACCGCTATTTTTCCTCTGCCTGAGGATGGCGCCGTCGGACACAGTACTGCTGCGGGGGAGCCAATTATTTCCAGTTCCGACGGTGGCGGTCGTTTCAGCATCGGAACGGGCGAAATGCCTTCGTGGAACAGAACAAAAATGCTCTTGAAGGCGGCAAGCAGGGGGCAGTTGGATACTGTTCGATCCCTGTTGCAGTCGGGGATTGATGTCGATTGTCGAAGCAAGTACGGAAACACACCCCTCATGCGCGCGTCGTACAAGGGGCGGATTGAAATAGCTGACTTTTTGCTGGATCACTCCGCTGACATAAACGCTCAGAATACCCATGGAAACACGGCTCTGATTGCGGCCGTAAGTTCCGGGCATTATGAAATGGTGGAATTCTTGGTTTCACGGGGCGCAGATCCGGAAATCAAGAACATGGACGGAAACGCTCCGCTCATGATTGCGTGCGTCGAAGGAAGAATGCGGCTCATTACATTGCTCCTTGACTATAGGGCAGACGTGAATGCCGCGAACAATTACGGCGACACCGCCTTGCTCAAGGCGTGCGATTCCAATAACGCGGCCGTGGTAATACTGCTTCTGGAGTCGGGCGCAGACGCCAACGTCAAGAACAAGTTCGGGAATACCGCCCTGATGAAAGCAGCGTACAAAGGATTCATTCAGGTCGGCAAAAAACTATTGGACGCAGGCGCGGATGTGAATGCCAGAAACGTGTACGGCAATACTGCCCTTATGAAAGCCTCGTACGGGAATCATTTTGACATGGTGAAATTACTCCTGGAATCAGGTGCGGATGCTGACGCAAAAGACGAGGACGGAAATACTGCTCTGACGAGGGCGACCAATATTGGTAGCATGGAAATAATAAAGCTCCTGTCCGAGAAATAGCGGCTGGACAACTTGTTCGGCTGCGTTCCCGTGCTCGCAGATGTGCGGCGGGATTTGAAATGGTGAACTCCGGCAAGGCGCTCAGCCTCTAGCCGGCATAAACGTGAGAGGTGTACAATGCCTGAATTCTCCAATGCGTTCTCGGGGTTGGCCAATGATCGTAAGATGACTCATCTGGAACTTGTTCGAGCCATTCGGTTCTCCATTGCTGCTGAGTACGAAGCGATTCAAATATACCAGCAACTTGCGGAATCCACAGACAACGAACTGGCAAGAAATGTCCTCATGGACATTGCGAGAGAAGAAGTGGTCCACGCCGGAGAGTTTCTGCGTCTGCTGAAAGAGCTTGAGCCCACTGAGGACACGAATTATGGGGAAGGTGCAGAGGAAGTGCAGGAAATGATCGAGGAACTTAAGAAATGAAACCATGTGGAGCGGTTCCGGGATCGGCCCGTCGTTGACAACCGTCCCGGGAATACCTATCCTGAAAAAAACGCTGATCGGATGGAAATTAAGGTCCCAGAAGGGATGATTCGCATGGATTCGTACTACCGGAGAAAAGATTTGCCGCGATTCGGCGAAATCGCGGAACATGCCCCTGATATGGCCAAGAAGTTTTTTGATTATTATACGGAAGTGTTTGCCGAAGGCGAATTGACGGAACGAGAAAAGGCACTCATTGCTCTGGCCGTTGCGCATGCGATTCAGTGTCCGTATTGCATCGAAGCCTATACGCAAGCCTGTTTGGAAAAAGGGTCTAATCTGGATGAAATGACCGAAGCCCTGCATGTGGCCGTAGCAATACGAGGTGGGGCGTCGCTTGTTCATGGAATGCAGATGCGCAATATTGCAGCGGAAATTTCCATGTAGCACATTCGTGCGGGCGGCACTGTCATGGTTTCAGAATTACCCGGCGCACATGCGACGAGAGCGGACGATCTCGGGCGGATAAAAACGATAAGTGACATTGAACCTTTTTCTTCAGCATTAGCCCGCGAAGGGATTTCCCTCGTCCGGACCATTTCCGAAACACTCCAGATAAATGTAGGATTCCTGTGCAACCAGACATGCAAGCACTGCCATATGGAGGCAGGCCCGGACAAATCGGAAACCATGGATCTTGCGACTGTCCGCAAGATCGTTGATTTTACCGGGAAAAACTCATTCCAGACAATTGATATTACCGGTGGCGCCCCAGAACTGAACCCTCACCTGGTTTTTATGATCGAATCTTTTTCCGGTTTGGTGGAAAAGATCATGATTCGTTCCAATCTGACCAGTCTTGGCGCCGAACACCGACGATATCTCATGGATATGTTCAAGAGCCACAACGTGGTCGTAGTGGCTTCTTTTCCCTCATCCAGCGCATCGCAATTGGAAAGTCAGAGGGGCACTGGAGTGTTCCTCCAGAGCCTGGAAGTGCTCAAGAGCCTCAATTCGTTGGGATACGGCCGGCCTGGTTCCGGCTTGCAGCTCGATCTGGTCTGTAACCCCACAGGAGCGTTTCTGCCTACGCCTCAGATCCAGGCGGAAAAAAAATTCCGGTTTGATCTCCAAAGAAAATGGGGCGTAACCTTCAACAATCTGTACACATTTGCAAACGTTCCGATTGGCAGATTTCGCCACTGGCTGACGCAATCTGGAAACTATGAACGATACATGCGAAAACTTGTCTCGGGCTTCAACCCGTGCACGGTTGCCGGCTTGATGTGCAGAAGTCTCATTTCCGTGTCGTGGAACGGATACCTGTACGATTGCGATTTCAACCAGGCCTTAGGAATTCCCGCCGCGGGACTAAGAACCCACATCTCTGAAGTCCACGGCCCGCCTGCTCCAGGCACTCCCATCGCGGTGTCCGATCACTGTTACGCGTGCACCGCCGGATCGGGTTTCACCTGAGGAGGGGCTATCAGCGCCTGAGTTCGGGCGATGCGATTGGGAGGGCCATGGCCGACACCGGGAATCGAAGCCGTGCCCATATGAAAGGGAATGGTGAATCTCAGGGGGACACGACTCATCTGTGAGAGCCCCTCTTCAGCGGAAAGGTTGTCGAGCACACAGTGGCCGCACCGAACAATCGACAAAAAGCAGTCGTCTTGCTTTCAGGTGGAATCGATTCCACCACGTGCCTTGCCATTTCCAGGGCCCAAGGGTTCGATCCGTGTGCGCTCAGCTTTCACTATCAGCAACGGCATCACATTGAAATGGAAGCCGCCCGACGCGTTGCTGAAGCTCTGGGAGTGAAAAATCATCTGTTCCTGGAGCTACCCTTGCGCGCCATCGGAGGCTCCGCCCTCACCGCAGACATAGAGGTTCCTAAAAGCGCGGGAGACATTCAGTCGGGCATACCCGTAACGTACGTACCCGCACGCAATACGATTTTTTTGTCGTTTGCGCTTGCTTGGGCGGAAGTGATGGGCACGGGCGATATCTTCATCGGAGTGAACGCTCTTGATTACTCGGGCTACCCGGATTGCAGACCGGAATACATAGAGGCCTTTGAAAACATGGCGAATCTCGCGCTAAAAAAAGCGGTGGAACGCGAAATCAGGGTTCGCATACATACGCCGCTACTGAGGCTTACCAAAAAAGAGATTATCCGGAGAGGACACTCCCTCGGCCTCGATTACGGAATGACGCATTCCTGCTATGATCCCGATGCTTCGGGCGCGGCGTGCGGCAGATGTGACAGTTGTTTGCTGAGAAAAAAAGGATTTCAGGAGGCAGGACTGCCCGACCCCACGCGGTACTGCGAGGGCCACATGTAGAGTTAGTTTGAGACGAGCGGTCTTTGGGAAACGCCTGTCACCGACCTGCGAGGCCGTGTCCGCGTCGACGTAGTATAGCAGTTCTCGAAAATTGTGTTGGATTGTATCATACTTCCGGCCCGTATGCCGGTAGTCCAATCATGTCACTGCGAGGAGCGGAGCGACGAAGCAATCTCAGTGTGGCCGGTTGGAGATTGCTTCGGGCTTTGCCCTCGCAATGGCAGTCCTCCAATCTTTTCTCGTAATCAAAACCGACATTACTTTTGAGAATGCCTATATAGATAAATAAATCAATGAAGTATGCCAGCAAGGACGCCGGCCCCATCCAAGGTTCTTCCATGAGGCTCTAGACGGACAAAAACGTTTGCCAACCGGTATGTGCCGTCTGATATGAATGCGCTTTCAAAAAAGTAAGATCGGCGGGACCCTCTCTGCAAAGAGTGTCCCGCCCAACCCCCTCCCTGAAACTTCTATCATGCGCCGGCACCTGCATTTCCTCAGCGGAAATGCAGGTGCCGGCGAGTGCTGAACGTTCTTGAGGTGGGGTTCGTGGCAAAACTTCTTACAAGAAGTTAATCCACGATTTCAAGTAGTTGAAAGCGCAACGGTGTGAGCGGACGCAGATCAGACGTCCAGCGAGCTCGTATCCACGCTTTTGGACAGGCGCAATCTGATTTTTTCCAGCGAATTGCCTACATAGAGATTGATCGCGGGAGCAGGGGTGTGAAGGGCGGCGAGAAACGTGTCGTTTCGGCAGTGCAGCAAGACGAGTCGTGCTCTCCCGGCTGAGGGCTGCTGATCTTCTTCTGCCACATTCGCTTCAACTGCTCTGCGTTCCAGGTAGGCGGACCACCCGTGACGGTTGATGAACTCAACTGCTTCTTCCCTCTTGGTTTTCCCCACCTTCGCTCCCGCAGTACCCGCGAGCATCTGCACCAGGCCTCTAAAGAGCAAGTCCTCCACTACGAAGAAATATTTTTTCCCGTGGAGGTTCACCTTAAATTTGGCACCGCGTATCCGGTCTCTTTGGGTGGAAAACAACTGCAGAACCCAAGCATTGTTTTCCGGATCGGTTATTACGTACGTTTCAACGTTCTGAGCGGCAGGTGGCTGTTGCACGGTCCGTTCGGGAGGTCGAGGCGGTGGTGGAGTGGTTTCGCTTGCTGACGGCGCAGGAGCCTGGACAGGTCTCTTGGTCTTCCATTCCTTGAACTCGTCAACGGTGAGAAGTCGTTGCCTGATCATCGTTTTGAGTATTTCTTCGAATTCAGGAAGAGTGAAACTATATTTATAGAGGAAACCCTTCGTGCGCATGCCCGCACGCATATCCCGCAAAATTTCCTGTACATCGACATGAGTAGAAGAACTCGGCGTCTCGAAAGTAATATGGTCAAAATTGGAATTTTCGTCTTTCGGTGGTCTCATGCCTGATAACCATGCCAGGAAACAGCTATGTGAAGGTGGGAGCCATCCTTTATAGCCTGCTGCAAACTCGTCATGTTCAGCCGTCGTTGCGGAAATTCGGACGGTCCTGCCTCATTGCACCAAAGTATGCGCAGTTCCGCCTGATCGGCCTTCTCGATCATGCCGATCATCGCGAGGCGCCGAATTGCAGTCGCGAGAATCTTTTTTGGTTGCATGATAGCATAAGTCCGTGCACGTGAACACCGAAAAACTGGAGACAGTCCTGGTGCGGGAGCGGGATGAATCCGACAGTTTCTTTGTGCATGCGAAATTTTCTCGGAAATCATGCCGTGTGCAAAGAATCGAGACATAAAACCGGTGTCATTGCGAGGGCAGCGAAGCAACGGCAGCCTTTTCCCACCAGTACCTGAATGGATACAGGTGAAAATTGTTTATTGTAATAGTGTTGATCTCAGCTCATTCCAAAGCGCGATAATACCAGTTTACGGATATTGATTGTTCTGTATTTTGCTTTCCCTCAATCCCTATGTTAGACTTTTACCGGTTGTGCTCTTACAAGAAGTCGATTGTATCAAATGCGCAAAATCGCTTGAATCAACTGCACCTGTGAACCCGGAACATTGATTGGGGGACGGTATGTAAAACGTGCAGGAGTAACACCCGGGGTCGAGGATGTACCATGTTCGATGCCTTCTCGATTACTCATCCTCAAAGGCATTGATGCCCTGTTTATAAATACATACGGTCCGGCCTTGTTCATCCGGTTTCGCTGGTGGATCATGCATGCACGGGAATTGTCCAATTGAGAAATGGAGCAGCGCTTCTGCAGAAATAGCAGCACCGGGTTGAGGATACGCCAGACGCGCAAGACGAGATGTATGACGGTTAACCATAATCACAGCAAGAAATGCGTGGGGTCTGAACATGAGCACATACTTTCCGGACAATTTGGCGTCAGTGGGCCACACCCCTCTGGTCAGAATCAACAGACTCGTTGAAGGCGCTGATGCAACGGTCCTGGCAAAAATCGAGGGACGCAATCCGGCTTTTTCTGTCAAGGACCGTATCGGCGTTTCCATGATTCGGGATGCCGAAAGCAGAGGGGTTCTCCGCAAAGGCATGGAAATTGTCGAGCCGACGAGTGGAAACACGGGTATCGCCCTGGCGTATGTCTGCGCCATCAAAGGCTACAAAGTCACTCTCACCATGCCTGAGACGATGAGCATCGAACGCCGAAAAGTGCTGAAACTCTTCGGCGCACACCTCGTTCTCACGGATGGAACAAAGGGCATGAAAGGCGCTGTGGCAAAGGCCGAAGAAATAATCTCGCTTGATACCGCACAGTATTTCATGCCCCAACAATTCAAGAACCCCTCCAATCCAAAAATGCACGAGCTTACCACCGGTCCTGAAATCTGGGACGAGACGGACGGGAAAATAGATGTTTTCGTCTCAGGGGTGGGAACAGGCGGCACGCTGACGGGAGTCGCTCGATTCATCAGGCATACCAAAGGCAAAAAGATTCATGTGGTTGCCGTTGAACCCGCCGAGAGTCCCGTCATCAGTCAGACCATGCAGGGAAAGGAACCCGTTCCCGGACCGCATAAGATTCAGGGCATTGGCGCCGGTTTCGTCCCTGAAAATCTGGACCTTTCGCTGGTCGACGAGGTGCAGTTGGTGACAAGTGACGAAGCCCTGGAGTTTGCTCGAAGGCTTGCCCGGGAGGAAGGACTCTTGAGCGGCATATCTTCCGGAGCCGCGGTGCTTGCAGCAATTCGCCTCGCGAAAAGGGATGAATTCAGAAAAAAGACAATTGCGGTGGTGCTGCCCAGTGCGGGAGAACGGTACTTGAGTTCTGCGCTCTTCGAAGGAATTCCGGGGTGAGTCCGGGGGCTCGTATCGAGTCGCGATCCTTCACGGGATCATCGCGCAGGAATCGTTTTGGTACGTCGAGGTGCGTAATGGCCAGAAAAAAGAAAGTGGAACTAACAATGCGCGGGAGTCAACTCCTGGCGTCCGGCGATATTATTCACGTCATGCATGAAGGAAGTCCGGTCAAATGCCGTGTGTTGTCATGCCTCGGTATCGAGGATGCCAAGTGTCTCGCAAATCTGGAAATTCTCGAAGGCGACAGAAAAGGCGATCGCATAAGCACCACGCTGAGTGCACGGAACCCCTCGGACGATACCGGTGCCCCATAATCCTTTGGCGAAGTATAGCAGTTCTCGAAAGTTCTGTCGGACTCGTTCATGACTCGCGCCCACATTCGAACGATCCAATCATGTAATTGCGAGGAGTGGTACTACGAAGCAATCTCGGTTTTGATAAGTTGGAGATTGCTTCGGGCTTCGCCCTCGCAATGACAATCTTCGAATCTTTTCGCGTAATCAAAGCCGACACTACTTTTGAGAATCCCTTTAGCTTTCACGTAAGGAAGAATCGGGGAGGCAGTCCTTGCATGAAGTGCCTTCCCGAACCTCGCCTCACGAACTCTTGGCGCTCGCCGGAACGGGCATTTCCTGGGAAGCAATTCCGCTTCCGGGGCCATGCCGCTCAAATGCGCGGCAATCAAATGCTTCCCGTCTGTAACTCGATGCGTAGGTATCTCATCAAGAAAGACTGGGAGCCTTTCCTGTCAGGACCTGATTTCTGACTCGAGACAGCATGCGGATGTGGTCCATTTCCTGCTGGATCAATGAATTGATTTCCTCTTTGCTGGAAGCATCGGGCAGCACTTCCTTCATTCCGAGAAAAAAGCTCACGGAATCCTTCTCGAACTGAAGCGCCATATCGATCGCTTCAATGGGGTTCTTCACCCGCTTGAGCCTTTCGGAGGCTACTTCCACAGTGAAAATGTGCGTGTCTGCCGTGGCCTGAAGGTAGCTCTCCGCCAACCCCTCCGGGTCCCATACGGCGTCCGCCGGAAATGCGCCCGGAAGTACACTTCTCAGAGCCCTGAAAGCGAGGATATGACCTTCTTCCATAACCGCGAGATCCTCGAACAATTTTGTCAGCACTGCATTGTCGGTCAGTTTTGCGGCACCCTTATAAAACGCGTTTCCATTCTCTTCGATGCGAACGGCCATGGCGAAGACGTCGTCAGCTGTTCCGAAAACAAACATTGAAAAACCTCCTTTTCACATGGGAAATTTCCTGGTGAGCACGACATGCCGGGTCAATCAATCTTTCTGTAGACGTTCAGCCCGATCTTTTCACCCCTGTTGTAGACGAGCTGGTTTCCTTCGGTGGACGCCACGATGATGGTCTTACCCGATTTTGACGGGCCGAATTCTTTGGAAAGATCTACAGCGAGCGTCAACATGTCGTCCTTGACATCCATCTCGACGTTCTTGAACGATTTTCGCCTGCCTTTGGCGGGTTTTTGGTCCTCTTTCTTGTATATGTTCAAACCAACTTT
The DNA here is from genome assembly GCA_035319325.1 of Desulfomonilaceae bacterium. Classification (GTDB taxonomy): domain Bacteria; phylum Desulfobacterota; class Desulfomonilia; order Desulfomonilales; family Desulfomonilaceae; genus DATHCX01. The sequence continues at coordinate 14,566 of DATHCX010000145.1, read as the reverse complement.
TTCCACACGTCCAGGCACCGATTTATTTCCTTCGGTGGACGCCACGATGATGGTCTTACCGGATTTTGACGGGCCGAATTCTTTGGAAAGATCTACGGTTATTTTCAACAAATCTTTGTCAGTTGATATTTCAACATTTTTCATCCGGCTTCGGAATCCTTTCACGTCCTTGGACTCTTCTCCGTGCTTTTGTACCACGCCTTTCTTTCGGGCCGCGGTTCCTCTCTCGGATTGCCCGGTGCCTCCCGCTCCGGTCGGAAGACTCACAAACTCGCCCACCGCACAAGCGTTGCTCATAAGCAATCTGAGGATTTCGGAGGGGGTGTCCATCAGTCGTGCGAGGGTCTCATCCGAGATTTCCTGCATGGCCCAACCGGCTGTTTCCAGTTGGAGGCGGAGTTGTTTCAATTCCGGACGCGATGCGACTTCGATCATGCCCGCTGCATCTCGGACGAATTCTCTTGATTTCTCGAAATCCTGGAAAACCCTTTCCACAGAGTGAATCACATCCATGACAGCGGTCATCTTGCGGGAATCCACGATTTTCAACTCACGGTCGGTAACGAAATGATTCCATCGAGCGGGGATATCGCTTCCTTCCTCTCGATAGTAATTTCTGAGATCTTCCGCGCTGATATAAAATTCGAATCCCTGTTCCGTGCGTACCAGATACGGTGACATCGTGTCATCTACGAGTTCAACAATGCTTCCCGGGTTGGAACCCAGAAATTGCTGATAACGAACCGCCATCGGATCTCCTTTCAACAAAAGAAATGAGAATAATATAAGACTAATCCTTTCGCGTCTACCTGCAATGGAACGTGTTCAAGAATTTTTTTGCCCGGTCCGGTGAGCCGGGATGGAGACTCCGGCAAATCTTGGCGGGAATGCCTGTTTCCTGTTGACAATCGAGTCCTCCGCTCTTACCAATAAAAGCCGATGTCATTGCCGGTCCTAGTGCCGGGAGAGTGTAACGTCACGATTCAGTCCCCAGGAGACATCTCATGGATCACCTCTTGACCGACGAGCAAAAAATGGCACGCGATATGGCTCGTAAATTCTCGGATAACGAACTAAAACCGATTGCCGACCGACTCGACCGGGAACATACCCACTCGCCGGAAGTGCTGAAAAAACTGGGCGAAATGGGAATCATGGGTGTGGCGGTACCCGTGGAATACGGTGGGGGCGGCATGGATTATGTTTCCTATGCTATGATCGTGTCGGAAATCTCCCGAGGGTGCGGCGGGACAGGCACAATAGTTGCCGCGCACAACTCGCTTTACTGCTACCCTTTGCTGAAATTCGGCACCGAAGAACAGAAGCTCAAGTATCTCGCACCCGCGGCTTCCGGAGAATCAGTCGGTTGCTACGCTCTCACGGAGGCGGATGCGGGAAGCGATCCGGCAGCCATGAGGACCACGGCTCGCCTCGACGGAGACCACTGGGTCATCAACGGCGAAAAGAAATTCATTACCAGCGGGAATATTGCCGACTATTGCGTGTTCGCTGCGTCAACGGACAAGAGCAAGGGGTACAAAGGCATTACCCAATTCGTTTGCGATTTGCGGGAAACGCCGGGATTCAAGGTGGGCAGAGTCGAGGAAAAACTTGGAATCAATGCCTCGGGAACCGCAGAGTTGATTTTTGAGGACGCACGGGTGCCCAAGGGGAACATTCTGGGCGAACCGGGTTCGGGTCTGAGACAAATGCTCGAAACCCTCGACAGCGGTCGGATTAGCATAGCCTCTCAAGCACTCGGCATCGGCAGAGCGGTGTTGGAGGAAGCGATCGACTACGCGCACGTGAGAACCCAGTTCGGCAAGCCAATTGCCGAATTCCAGGCGATCCAGTGGAAACTTGCCGACATGGCCACGCAACTCGATGCCGCTGAATTGCTCATCTGGCGGGCTGCATGGCTGGAAGACCACGGAATGCCCTTCGAGAAGGAAGCTGCCATGGCCAAAATGTTCGCGTCAGACGCAGGGATGGCCGCTGCAATAGAAGGAGTCCAGATTCTGGGAGGTTACGGATACTGCAAAGATTACCCCATGGAGCGCCATCTCCGTGATGTCAAAATTACTCAGATTTATGAAGGAACCAATGAAATCCAGCGGCTGGTCATCGCACGGAATCTCCTGGGAAAGCGCAAGTGAGGTAATCGGAATCATGAAACGTGACGGGCGAGCATCCGGGGAACTTTCAGAGCGAGAGCCGGAGGCGCATCAGAGGCACATACCGGAATGAGGAAGCGCTGTCCGGATTGCACGGGAACACTAACGTGCTGTCCCACAAGTGACTTACGTAACCGGCCATCTGAGCCTCTCCCGAAGTTTTCATGGAGCGGGGGAAGCCGGTTTTGTCATTGCGAGCAAAGCGAAGCAATCTCGCGTAGTTGCAGGATAAGGGCTGGAGATTGCTTCGTCGCGTCGCTCCTCGCAATGAAACTGATTCGCGTCCCGACCAAGTCGGTGATTTGAAAGCTATTTGCGGGACACAACACTAGCTTCGACAACCGGAATCCGCTCTCCTGAGCAGGAATACAACGCCTCGACACTTCTTCTCATCAGGTGAGCAGTCCTGGTATTTCGCAGCATGAAAAGGGAAACATGTCCTCTTTGGTAGACAAAATACTTCGAGGAGACGTGCGGGCCACCGCCCGCCTCATCCGCCGCATCGATGACGGGGATCCGAAAGTGTTCGGCGATCTGGCCGAGCTGTACCGCTGTGCCGGTCGGGCGCACATCATAGGCTTTACAGGATCTCCAGGAGTGGGCAAATCCACCCTCGTAGACCGAGTGGTCACCAAATTCAGAGCAAAAGGCAAGAAAGTGGGTGTGCTCGCGGTAGATCCCACGAGTCCTTTCACCGGAGGTGCCATTCTCGGCGATCGCATCCGCATGCAAAAACATTTTCTCGACGAAGGCGTCTTCATTCGGTCCATGGCCACCCGCGGGAAATTCGGAGGACTGACGCGATCCACGGCTGATGCACTGATAGTGCTGGATGCCATGGGCAAGGACGTCATCATCGTGGAAACGGTGGGAGTGGGACAAGATGAAGTGGACATAGCCCACAGCGCACACACCACTGTTCTGGTCACCATCCCCGGGATGGGAGACGATATTCAGGCCATAAAAGCGGGTCTGATGGAGATCGGGGATGTCTTCGTGGTGAACAAGGCAGACAGGGAAGGAGCGGGAAAGACGGTTCGAGAACTCAGATTCATGCTGCAGATGTCCATGGAACGCCACCAGGAATCCGGGTGGTCTCCGCCCATCATCGAAACCGTGGCCACTGACGATCGCGGAGTTGACGAACTGTACCAAGCGATCATGGATCATCGCGACCATTTGCTGAAAGTAGGCAACGATGAATTGAAAAAACGGGAAGAACTCCGCGTCCGCAATCAGCTGCTCGATCTCATGAAAGAAAGCCTTATGGAAAGGGCAGTGCATGCTGCAGGCGGAATGGCAGGCCTGGATACACTGGTGGCAGAGATCGTGGACAGAAAGAAAGACCCGTACGGCGTCAATAGAGAGCTGGTGGAGCGCTTATTGGGAGATGTCCCCCGTTGAATTCCGCCAAGCCCTTACAAAGGAAGAACATCGGTCCTAACGGACGGTCGAGACACTACGCCGTTACACCTCTGGCTCTGGTGCTCGTGGCGGGCGAATGAAGCACATACCCGAAAAAATCATTATGGCCACCGCAAATCGAGGCAAAGTAGCCGAAATACGAGATCTTGTAAAAGCGCTTCCTGTAGAGTTCCTCTGCCTTGCAGACCTGCCGGATTACCCTCATGTGGTGGAAGATGGGGCGACTTTTGAGGAAAACGCTTTGATAAAAGCCCGTGCTCTGACCGCGGCAACGAGTCTCGTAAGCATTGCCGATGATTCAGGACTATGTGTGGATGCGCTTGACGGAAGGCCCGGAGTCCTTTCCGCCAGATATGGAGGGCAAAACACGTCGGATCTCGATAAATGTCGCCTCATCCTGGAAGAATTGCACGATGTGCCGGATGCATCGAGAACTGCCAGATTCGTATGCGCAATCGCGCTCGTAGCTCCGGACGGGGAAGAACACGTTTTCCGCGGAGTGTGCGAAGGCCGAATAACGCGGGAATTGCGCGGGACAGGCGGTTTTGGGTACGATCCTGTATTCTTTTACGATGAAGCGGGCTGCACCTTCGCAGAAATGGATCGAGAATCGAAAAACAGGGTCAGCCACAGAGGGCAGGCTCTCAAGCGGCTGTTTGAATTCCTGAATGCGCTGTGAATGAGACAACATGGCGGCGACTTGACGCGAGCCGGAAGTTTTTCGGAATGATTCATGGAACGCTGGATATCTAAGGATGCCTTTGGGCCGACTTCATTCTCATCGAAATTCCCCCAAGAGACGTATTCATTCAGTTACGGGCGGGAAAAGGCTGTCATTGCGAGCGAAGCGAAGCAATCTCCGCCTTTAAGTATCGAGATTGCTTCGTCGTTGCGCTCCTCGCAATGACAGAGGCCAGGCACTTCCCCCGAGTAACCGATACGGATTCGCTTTTTTACAGGTAACTCGATTCTGGGCACAGGCTGGGGGCACTCCTTCGCTGCGGACGACGCAGAGCCGTCTCATCACTTCGCTCAGGAGAGCCCCCAGCCCGGCAATCTTATAAATCTTGTGGCGAATGCGTATGAATAATTACCAAGAGGCTGTTCTGCGCGTTTCCCAAGGCGAATCCACCGCCCGATCCCGCGGGTCCCGGCTCCTGAACCGAATTATCGTCCGATGTAACCGGAATGTGGTGCGTCCGATTTCTCAACGTGGGGTCTTGCTTGCGGCGCGAACACGGCAAACCCCTTGAAAACTTGACAATGAGCCGGGGATAACCCATCTTAAATTGAAAGGGGTAATTGCCTGTGCGGGTTTTTGGTGGTATATTCAATACAATTATCTATCAGGAAGATGGGAGTGTTTCTTGAACGGCATATATAAGAATCTCGGCCTGTGGCTGGTCATTTGCCTTGTAATGATTTTTCTGTTCCACCTGTTCAATCAGACGAAGGCCCCCCAGAAAGAGATAACCTACAGTCAGTTTAGGCAGGAACTTGATCAAGGTGCGTTGAAATCCGTAATTCTGCAGGGAAATCGAATTAAGGGAACGTACGTAGACGGGTCTGCAAATTTCAAGACACTTGCTCCTCAGGACCCGGAGCTCATTCCCAGCCTGATGAAACACAAGATAGATATTCAGGTGATGCCTGAGGATGACAATCCGTGGTACCTGACTGCGCTCATATCATGGCTTCCCATGATATTCCTCATCGCAATTTTTGTTTTCTTCATGCGCCAGATGCAAGCGGGTGGCGGAAAGGCCATGAGTTTCGGCAAGAGCCGTGCGCGACTGATTACCGAAGCTCAGAACAAGTTTACGTTTTTGGATGTTGCAGGTGTGGAAGAGGCGAAAGAGGAACTGAAGGAGATCATCGATTTCCTGCGTGACCCCAAAAAATTTACGCGGCTCGGAGGCAAAATCCCGAAAGGGGTGCTCTTGATGGGCGCTCCGGGAACGGGTAAGACATTGCTCGCCAAAGCAGTGGCAGGTGAGGCCAATGTGCCGTTCTTTTCCATTTCCGGGTCGGATTTCGTAGAAATGTTCGTCGGCGTGGGCGCGTCCAGGGTGCGGGATCTGTTCATACAGGGCAAGAAGAACGCTCCCTGCATTATTTTTATTGATGAAATAGATGCAGTTGGTCGGCATCGCGGGGCAGGACTCGGAGGCGGTCACGACGAAAGGGAGCAGACGCTCAACCAGCTACTCGTGGAAATGGACGGATTCGAGACGAACGAGGGCGTTATCCTCATCAGCGCGACCAACCGGCCGGACGTCCTCGATCCGGCTCTCCTGAGGCCCGGGCGTTTCGACCGGCAGGTGGTCGTTCCTCCGCCTGACGTTCGTGGCCGGACGGCAATACTGCAAGTGCATACCCGAAAGACCCCCACGGGGAAAGACGTGGATCTTGAGACCATCAGTCGCGGGACCCCAGGATTTTCAGGTGCGGATCTCGCCAATCTGGTGAATGAAGCTGCCCTGAATGCAGCCAGACGAAACAAGTCCCAGATCGAGATGTCCGACTTTGAGTTCGCGAAGGACAAGGTTCTCATGGGCGGCGAGCGCCGGAGCCTCGTCATCAGTCTCGAAGAGAGGCGTAACACGGCATTTCACGAAGCAGGTCATACGTTCGTGGCGAGAATGATGCCCGGCGCCGATCCTATTCATAAGGTGACCATCATACCGCGAGGCCGAGCTCTCGGCGTTACCCAGCAGCTTCCTCTCGACGATCGGCATACGTATGCGAAAGATTACCTCTTGTGCCAAATAGCGGTCCTCATGGGAGGACGGGCGGCGGAAGAAGTTTTCCTCAACCACATGACCACAGGCGCAGGCAATGACATTGAGCGCGCGACGGACCTGGCGAGGAAAATGGTCTGTGAATGGGGCATGAGCGAGCAACTTGGACCGTTGACGTACGGCCAGAAGGAAGAACAAATCTTTCTCGGCAAGGAATTCGCCCGCCACAGGGATTATTCGGAAAGTACCGCAATTTCCATAGACAAAGAGGTGAGTTCTATCGTCACGGACAATTACGTGAAGGCCAAACAGGTTATTGAGGACAACAAGGCGACTGTGGAACGGATCGCAATGGCGTTGCTGGAACGGGAAACTCTTGACTCGTCTGAGATTCAGGCCATCATTGAAGGCCGGGAACTACCTCCCCTGGCGGAGGAGCAGGTTCCGGCAAAAACGGAAAAAGACAAGGAACCTCAGGAGATTGTCGCTATCGATGGCGGAAAAGTCATGGTGGGACGGACTCCGGGGACACCTGATCCGGAAAAAGTTTAGCGGATTTCCCGCACGATAGTTCACATGTGCCGGTCCCGGGGACACGTTCCAAGGACCGGCATTTGTTTCGGGGGTACCCTCATCGATGCCATCCAGTGAAAAGTCCGTGCACACCCATACCCTGGTCATGGGGATCATCAATGCCACTCCGGATTCATTTTCCGACGGCGGCAAGAACTTGGATGCAGAAACGGCAATCGTCGCGGGCCTCGAAATGCTGGACGCGGGGGCGCACATTGTCGATGTCGGAGGTGAGTCCACGAGGCCCGGGTCTCAGTACGTGGCCGTGGAGGAGGAGCTTCGCCGGGCGATTCCTGTCATCAAGGAAATTCATGGACGCAGACCGGAAGCCCTCATCTCCATCGACACACGGCGTAAATCAGTGGCAGAACAGGCCGTTTCCGCCGGTGCCCGCATGATCAATGATGTTTCCGGTTTTCGTGACGAGCCAGAAATGGCAGACTTCGCCCGGGAAGCCGGTGTGGACGTGGTGATCATGCATATGCTGGGTACCCCGAAAACGATGCAGACCGAAATTCGATACCATCGCTTTCCCGATGACATTTACCGATTTTTCCAGGAGCGCCTGGAAACTCTTGAGGGAAGTGGAATGGATCCGGAAAAGATCGTCATAGATCCGGGAATAGGATTCGGAAAGACATTCGACCAGAATCTCATTCTTCTGAACAGGCTGGATTTTTTGAAACCACTGGGCAAGCGCATCCTGGTAGGGCCGTCCAGAAAGGCTTTTTTGGGCAAGATTCTCGACGAGCCTCTTGCGGCCGCACGGGACACGGGCACCCTTGCGACCGTGGCTGCCGCAGTGTTCAGAGGCGCGTCCATCATTCGCGTTCACGACGTGCCTGCTGCCGTCCAGGTATGCAAGGTGGCGGACGCAATCAAGAGAGAAAGGACAAACCCGTGATACTCGGGGTAGGGGTGGACCTGGTGGAGGTGAACCGCATGCAGGCCCTCCTGAACAGGCGGTACGCCGCGCGATTCATCGAACGGGTTTTTTCTCCCGAGGAAAGAGCGGTGTGTGAAGCTGCAACCCGACCGGCACAGTGTTATGCAGCCAGATTTGCCGCAAAAGAAGCGGTCGCGAAAGCTTTTGGAACCGGATTTTCTTCCGGCGTCAGCCCTGGCATGATATCGGTCACGGGTGGCGAACGGAATCGGCCTCAAATTCACCTTTCACAGAAGGCCCGTGAGTATGCGGAAACCAGGAACGTGTCGGCAATTCACGTGTCCCTCACCCATACCGCAACGTCTGCATGCGCAGTCGTTGTTGTGGAAACATCGGGATCCTCATGACGTTTGCCAATGCCCAACCAACGAGATTGATTGGGGCGGCACGCCGTATATAGGGATTCTCAACAGTAGCGTCGGTTTGGATTACGCGAAAAGATTCGAAGACTGTCATTGCGAGGGCGAAGCCCGAAGCAATGTCCAACTCACCGGAACAGAGATTGCTTGGTCGTTCCACTCCTCGCAATTGTATGTGACTGGATCGTTCGAATGTGGGCGAGAGTCATGAACAAATCCGACAGAACTTTCACGAACTGCTGTATAAGCAAAGGCACTCCAATTGCCCTCACACTGTAAATCTTGCTTCTTTTCGCGCGGCGAGACTCACGGCACTCTTGATACGCATTCGCCACAAGATTTATAAGATTCCGGGGCTGGGGGCTCTCCTGAGCGAAGTGATGAGACGGCTCTGCGTCGTCCGCAGCGAAGGAGTACCCGCAGCCTGTGCCCAGAATCGAGTTATACGAATGCGCTTTCAAAAAAGTAAGATTGGGGGGACCCTCTTTAGTAAAGAGTGTCCCGCCCAAACCCCCTCCCAGAAACTTCTTACAAGAAGTTCCTCCCCGATTTTACGTACTTGAAAACGTATTGGTATTGCCTGTAAAAAAGCGAATCCGTATGAGAATTCCTCTCGCCTATTTCGTCCCCGCAACGAGCTGATCCATGTGCTCGCCGTCCCTGATCATGCGCACGTCTTTGAAGCCGGATGTTTCAAGATCCTTGCGCACTTCCTCGTACGTATACGTGTCACCATTCTGCGTAGCGGCCAGCATATTCACCGCAAAAAGCGCTCCGTCAGGAGGCTTGGTGCGTGAGTGGTCCATGATGAAATCCCGTATGAGAATCACGCCGCCCGGCTCCAGACACCTGTGGACCCGAGAATAGAGCCGGCGATTCTCCTCCGGCCCGTTGCTGTGAATAATCGCCGAGAGCAATGCGAGATCGTGTCCTCCAGGAAGCTCGTCTCGAGAATAATCCCCTGCAACGAGGTCCACCCGACCGGAATAGCCTTCCTGCGAAAGGCGCTGGCGAGCTAACTCCACCACTTCCGGGACGTCGAACAACGTTGCGGTCATGTGCGGAGCTCTCTCGAGAAAGGCCATAGTATAGGTTCCCGAACCGCCACCAAGATCCAGCAGACGGTTGTACGGAGCCAGGTCCATCGAGGCGGCGATAATCTTCGCCAATTTCTTGCCCACCACGTGCATGGCTCCGATAAATGATCTCAATTCGTCTTCCGTACGGGATACCATGATATTGGAAGGGTTTCTCCCCGTACGGACGATCTCGGTGAGATTGGACCAGGTGCGCCACATGTGCGCTCTGTGGAGCACCATGGGAAGAATGGATTCTTCCTCTCCCCGTACCAGGGCAGTGGCCGCAGGCTCCGCGACCCGGTAAACCCCGTCTTCCGATTTCTCCAGCAATCCTTCTGCTGACAGAGCGTCCATGAGTATGCGCAACCCTCTGGCATCCCAGTCTTCGTCACGTGCCAGCTCTCCAACGCTGCGAGGATTCCGCTTGAGCTTGGTGAAGAGGTCCAATTCAGACGCAGTCAAGAGTATCCTGCACTCTTGAAACGCTGAGCTGACTTCGTGCAATTTCTCTGGAGTCCAGTGCGCAACCATCATCGTGCCTCCGTCACTCTGTCATGTGCGATCATCATGTACTGCCAAACAAACGGACAAAGCAAGAATGAATTTGATTCAGGCGTAATCATTCTGTTGCTCGGGAGATGTGCCTAATGAGCATTCGCCACAAGATTTATAAGATTCCGGGGCTGGGGGCTCGCCTGAGCGAAGTGATGAGACGGCTCTGCGTCGTCCGCAGCGAAGGAGTGCCCCCAGTCTGTGCACAGAATCGAGTTACCTGTAAAAAAGCGAATCCGTATAACCTCTGTTATTGCGAGGAGTGAAATGACGAAGCAATCTCGACACTTAACGGCGGAGATTGCTTCGCTTTGCTCGCAATGACAGCCTTTTCCCACCCGTAACTGAGTGGATACTTTCAGGTGATCTCCGCTGCGACTGTGACGAAAAGAAAGGAGTGTCTGCGATCGGAAGGCTGGCTTGACAAAACGATCCCGGGTTTATTTAATGATTCTAGTGTCGTGTCCCGCAAATAGCTTTCAAATCACCGACTTGGTCGGGACGCGAATCAGTGTCATTGCGAGGAGCGACGCGACGAAGCAATCTCCAGCCCTTATCCTGCGACTAACCGAGATTGCATCGCTTCGCTCGCAATGACAGAACCGGCTTCCCTTGCTCGATGAAAACTTCGGGAGAGGCTCAGATGGCCGGTTACGTAAGTTACTTGTGGAACAGCGCACTACGCACGTTAAAGGAGTAACGCCATGAAAGTCATCGCTGGAGCCGGAATCGGAGCGATTGCAGGATTAGGACTGTATTTGGTGAATACCGCAGCAGGGGGCGGTTGAGCTTTGTGGTGCAATCCGATCGCCGCACTTGCGGCCGGTACCCTGATCGGGTTGGCCATCGCCTCGGTGTGAGGCGAAAAACTGCGGTTTGGTGCAGCACGCGTTCATGAATTTATTTCTAAGCAAAGTTATCCTTTTCCTTGATATGCCTTGACATTATATTCATGCCATAATATCTTCCGAACGGCTGGTAAATAGACGCAATTCACGATTGAGAGTTGAGACTTTGAAGGTATTTATCCAATTCGGAAGGCATTCTTGTTCAGTAGCCCGAACGAGGAGCATGTCCGAAAACGGCTCCGCCCGATTCAATGGCCGGACACCGTGTTCCCGTTGTGTACCGGTTCTTGCATGAAGCCTTCCAGAAAGGTCCAAAGAGGATTCCGGGTACACCCGGACTGGTCGGAAGCCCTCAAGAACGTGCGCATGGTCATGGTAGGAACCACCCATGCAGGGAACATCGGAGCGGTTGCTCGTGTCATGAAAAACATGGGACTGAGCAGTCTTGCATTGGTTTCTTCAACCGATTGCGGGCCAGAAACAGAGGCTGGCGCCATGTCTTCAGGAGCATACGAAATTGTCGCCGGGGCTCGCATGTTCTCGAATCTTAAGGAAGCGCTGGAAGGTACGGTCATGGCGGTAGGAACTTCCGGGCGACTCGGCGCAAAGAGGGTGTCGGCATTGACTCCGGAGGAGGTGATTCCGGAACTCATGGAGCGGGCTGTGTCAAAGCCTGTTGCCTGCGTATTCGGCCGGGAATCGAGAGGACTCACCAATGAGGAGTTGAAGCTGTGCACGAATCACTTGATTATTCCGACAGATGCGGAATTTGCATCCATGAACGTCGCGCACGCAGCGGCTGTTACGGCTTACGAAATCTTTAAAATTGCCTGTAAACCTTTCGGGTTTCAGGCGCGAAAACGGGTGCCCGCGTCCATAGAAATCCGAGAAGAAATGTATGCCCACATCGAAGCGGTGTTGTTGAACGCGGGTTTCTTGAACCGGTCCAATCCGCTCAGGATGATGCGTGATATCCGGCGCATATTAAACAGTGCGGATATGGATGATCGGGACGCAACAATCATCAGGGGCATATTTCGCAAGGTAGGCAATATGGTGCGCATTGCGCGGGAAAAAACACACGAATTTGACGAGTGATCTGATGAAGCGGCGCCGACTTCCACATGCAGTCTGCCGCAAGAGCGCGTTCGGATTCATTGTTTTGTTTCGAGGACGAAGCTGCACATGACCGTATCCTGCCCGTTTATCGATCCGGTATTGTTGAGAATAGGACCGTTGGAAGTCCGGTGGTACGGGTTCATGTATCTCATCGGGTTCGTGGCGGCGTACTTTGTCATACGATCGGAACTCAAACGCAAGGACGGCCCTGTTCCGGCGCGATGCGCCGATGACCTTCTCTTCTATCTGATAGTCGGTCTGCTGATTGGCGCACGGGTTGGCTATGCCCTGTTTTACAATCTGCCCAGTTACGCTGCTGCACCCTGGGAAATCCTGTTCGTTTGGCACGGCGGCATGAGTTTTCACGGCGGACTGGTGGGCATGATCGTCGCAGGGCTCATTTTCGCAAGGTCCCGCAAGGCTCCGTTCCTGGAACTCGCCGATATCGGTGCGTTGGCCGCTCCCATAGGCCTCATGCTCGGGAGAGTCGGAAACTTCATCAATTGCGAGCTGTACGGCCGGGTCACCACGGTTCCCTGGGGAGTGGTCTTTCCCACTGGCGGGCCGTTGCCTCGGCATCCTTCTCAGCTCTACGAATCGTTTTTCGAAGGTTTGGTTCTCTTTATTCTGCTTTGGCTGCTCAGAACGAGGACCACCCGGCACGGACAAGTGTTGGCGGCCTTCCTGATCTGTTACGGGGTATTCCGGTTTGCCATCGAGTTTTTCCGGGAGCCGGACGTCCAAGTGGGTTTCATCTTTCAAGGGCTGACCATGGGCCAGATTTTGTGCCTGTTCATGATTCCGGCGGGCATAGGGTTGCTGATATACATTCATTATCGCGGGGCGGAAATACCGGGAGCGAAAGATCCCGGCTGACCGGACGCCAAGCTGCGCCTGACCGTTGTGTCCCGGTCGGCACCCGGTGCGAGCCGCTGCTTTGATTTGATTCACAAGCTTCCGAGAGTAAAAAAATGAAGGAATTTTTGAAAAAGTGGTTCCTTTGCGACCGCCAGGCGGTAACAACGACGACGATGGCGTGCATTGCCGTTCTGTGTTTTACACCGGCCTTTGCCCTTGAAGGGCAGCACGACGCCGCAACGTTTCAGAACCTCGAAACCCCTGTGGCGGTGGTGGACAGCACCCCGGCCGGAGACGCTGTCACGAAGCCCGCTTCTGAAGATAGCCCGCAGCCGGGAGCAGCCGCCTCGGAGAAGCCCGTGCAGCAGGCGGAGCCCCCGCAACCTCAGGTTCAACCCGAAATATCGGATCGGAAGCCGGAAGTGAAATCGCCCGCTCCGGACCAAAAGCGGTCCAAAAAGAATGGACAGAAGTCTTCCGAATCCGTCCAGTCCAAAGGAGAAGACGCGGGGGCCTTGATCAGGCAAGCAGCGGAATGTGCCAAGAGAGACGAGTATGCGGACGCCCTGCAAAAATATAAATCCGCGCTCAAGAAATTATCGGGTTCCCCGGATCAGAAATTGCTCGCCGCCGCTTTGAGCGGCACCGCACGGGCACTTCATCGCATGGGACAGGATGGAGAAGCTCTGGAGAACATACATCGCGCTATCGCGGTGCACCAAAACCTCAGAAATGCGCAGGCCCGCAGCTTGGATTACCTTCTTGCAGGGCGCATTTTGATGGGTCAGGAACATTATGCAGAAGCGCTCAAATTTTTCGAGGAAGCCATCAAAATCCTTCCCAATTCCGAATCGGCGGAGCAGCCAAAATTGCTGGAGGACACTGCTGCCTGCCAGTTGAGACTCCACAAACTCCCGGAATCCTTGAACACATACAACCGTTTGCTGGGCCTCTTTATAAAAAACGGGGATGACCGGGAATCAGCACGTTTGTACCTTATCATCGGTGAAATTCAGATTTCTCGCTCTGACTCCAAGAGCGCTCGCGTCAACTTCAGGAAAGCGGAGAAAATCTACAGGGATCTGAATCTTCAGAAGGAACTCGGGGAGACTCTCTTCAGGCTTGCTTACGTCGAACAGAACCTCGGCGATTCAGTGTCGGCAAAAAACTGCATGGAAGAGGCGCGTTCCGTACTTGGCGGGGGCCAATCCGAGACCGGTGCGCTTCCCTTGATGGTAAAGGGCATTGCGGATTTCAACGACGGCAAGTTGAGCCAGGCGGCACAAAGTCTCAACGCCGCTTTGACCGGCTATGAACAGTCGGGAGATAGGACGATGGCGGCACGGGTGCGTTTGGTCATTTCGCATCTCGAAATCGACCGCGCCAGCCTGACTGCTGCCCTGGAACTTGCAACGAAAAGTCTCGAGGAATTTCGTACCCTCTCTTCTCCGGCGGGCGAGACTGCTGCCCTGCTGGTGATAGGCGACGTGTACTTCAGGCAAGGATTCGTTCAGAAGGCCCTGGAATACTCCCAGGATGCACTCGTTTCTGCCAAGAAGGTGAACGACCGAAACCAGATGGTTCAATCGCGCATCCTGCTTGCCGATATTTACGCCGGATTCGGAGACCCCGAAACCGCTTCAAAATTTCTGAAAGAAGCGGTGGAGGACGTTAAAACCAATGAAAATAGGCTGTTGAAGGCACAGTTGAAGCTGGCGATTGCCCGATTCCGTTTGTCCAGAGAGTCCTCCGAAAAAGCTCTGCAGGACGCCGAGGATGCACGAAAGGATTTTGAAGCCAGTCACAACCGCCGAGGAGTGGCGGATTGCAATCACTTGATGGGCCTGGCCCTGGAACTACGCGGGGAACGAGAAAAGGCCTTCAGTTTCCTG
>DATHCX010000144.1:0-5398 GCA_035319325.1 Desulfomonilaceae bacterium | reverse complement strand
ATCAGACAAGTGACGATGGATGAAGCCTGTCCTGGCGGGTCTCCGTAGCTAAGTCAGGCCGTGCCGTTCGTAGCGGAGGAGATCTGGCAGGACAGGCTGCGAACCAGCCTTTCAATGTTACTCTTTTGAAAGCGCATTGGTATTAGTCGCGAGAGAAACATTTCGCATGACGGAAACCCGGTTGCAGTTATATTGCTGCGCATTGAGAATGGTGCTTTCCGTCCGCAGTCAGCCAGGTTGTCCTCGCAGCGCGGTAAAGCAGGCCGTCCGTAGCGAAGGGAACACCCGGCCGGCAGACGCATTCCTAATGCGCGGCACTAATACGAATTTGCCACAAGATATATGAGATGTCAGGGCTGGGAGCTCGCCTGAGCCAAGTGATGAGACGGCTCTGCGTCGTCCGCAGCGAAGGAGTGCTCCCAGCCTGTGCCCGCAATCGAGTTACCTGTAAAAAAGCGAATCCGTATAATGCAGCATGAGGATTGTCATGACCCCATGAGCGCTTCAGACCTTTTCTTTAGCTCCGCTTCCGGGGTCTATTATGAATACGGTCCCGGCCTTCCTGGAGTCATTTGGCAAACCTTTGTACGAACGCATTGCGAGTGCGAAGATCGGGCTCTCAATTCCCGGGTTCTTGCACTGATCCTGGATCCAAGACTCCCCGCGACGAAACTGCAATTGCGTAGGGGTGTCATACTTAACAAATTCTTGGACTGAGGGCCTGTCATGAAACGATTCAATTGCATATGATGAATTACGGTGGCGGTGTAGTGCTGCGCATTGAAAATGGCGCTTTCCGTGCGCAGTCAGCCGGGTCGACCTCGCAGGGCAGTAAGGCAGGCCGTCGGAAGCGGAAGGAACACCTGGCTGAGGGTGCCCTTCTTAATGAGCAGCACCAGAGCCGCACGACTCGATCCCGGCACAGCCAGCCTCAGAGTTCGATGTAGCCAAGCATGATGAACATGAAGTGCTAATGATTCGGCCGGTTAGGGCGGCGTAGATCAGTGAATGAACCGGTCATTTCTTATGAGGAGACAGGCTATGAGACGAATGTCGGTTTTGCTGTTCAGCGTAGTTTTGTTGTCTTACGCGGCGGAGATAACTCCCGCCAGGGCCGTCGAGCAACAAGGGCAGGGCATTCAGTGGACGAGCAATTTTGAGAAAGCCATGGCCCAAGCGCGAGGTCAGAACAGGCCGGTCCTTCTGGACTTCTTCAACCCCAATTGAATGGGGTGCAAACGGATGGATGCAGTTACGTATCCCAACAAAGACGTGATCCAATTGATCCAAGACAGCGTCATTCCCGTGCGGATTCAGCACGACCGGGAGTTGGGCAGGCGGTTCAACATCGAGTGGACCCCCACGCTTGTATTGCTTGATGCCCGAGGAAACGAGGTCTACCGAACTGTGGGATTCCTGCCGCCTGAACATTTGATGTCGAGCTTGACTCTTGGGCTTGGCAAAATGAAACTCCTTGCAGGCAAATATGAGGAAGCGCTGTCGTATTTCACTCAGGTAGCTTCCCGCTACCCCCGGAGTGAACAGGCGCCAGAAGCAATGTACTACGCAGGAGTAGCTCGTTTCAAAATGACCAAAGATCTGAAGGCGATGAAGGAAATGTACGAGAAACTGTCCGCCGCCTACCCTGACAGCTCGTGGGCCAGGAAGGCCATGCCTTATTCAGGTCCCGAATGACGGATTCCTTAGTACAGGTTTTTTTACGTCGGGTCGCACAATTTTGTCGGAGCAGATTGCGTCGCTTCGCTCAATAACACTTCCGGGGCCTGTCATTGCGAGGAGTGTAGCGACGAAGCAATCTCTCTTGGTCATGAGATCCGGCACCGAACTTACGAAAAGCAATTCTTTGTCTTAGCCGATGGTACAGCGCTAATACGAATGTGCTTTCAAAAAAGTAAGATTGGGGGGACCCTCTTTAGTAAAGAGTGTCCCGCCCAAACCCCCTCCCAGAAACTTCTATTATGGGCCGGCATCTGCATTTCCTCAGCGGAAATGCAGGTGCCGGCGAGTGCTAAAAGTTCTTGAGGTGGGGTTCGGGGAGGAACGCCTTACAAGAAGTTCCTCCACGATTTCAAGTAATTGAAAACGCATCGGTATAAGAGGCATGAGCGATCCGCATACTCGGACCGGCAATAAGGTTGTGCGGGCATTTACCGGGTCCCCTGTATTGCCCTCACTTCCTCAATGGCATCGTCGAACGGGTGACACCCCGGATCAACGAGCGTCCGGTCTCGTTACCTGGAGGTCTGTGATCCGGAGCCATTCGCCGTGCCTTCAGTACCTCAAGCTCGTTTCGCAGCAAGTGAGATAAAAATGTACGACCAACCGTTTACGATCAGCTCCACTGAAACGAAAAGGCCTATTATCCACAGGCCCGATACGGGCCAGTGTGCCAGGATAATTGCTCCGAGGATAACCGACACTATTCCCCCGAAGAGAGGCCAGAACCAATTTCCCACCGCCCGCATCTGAAAGCCTATTATGATTCTTGCCAATCCGATAAGGATGAGGGCTCCTGCAAGCAAAAGTGTCAGGATCGCAGAAGCTCCCAATGGGTCCACAATGGCACCGATTCCAGCGATCAGATACAAGAATGCTATGAGTATGTGCAATATCATACTCTTCCACCCTTTGCATTTGGCAGCGTCGACGAACTGAGCACCGGCGCCCACCAACAAAAGGACACCAAACATCAAGACACTCGCCATGGTGACGGCAAATGTCATTCCCAATCCAATGAATCCAAGGATAACGAAAATGATCCCGAGCCCAAAAAGCCAAGCCCAGTTGCTTCGCGCTTCTCCAAATATCGCATCTTGCTCAAGAACAGGAACTGATGTCATTATGTGCCTCCCCCTGTACATGGATTCGCCGACAACATTCTTTAAGTCATAAGAACTGTCATCTCATGGAAAAGTTCCTGCGGTGGCACTGCACCGGGTTTTGATCACCGGTTTTGTGTCGGCTGCTATAGAGGTCTCGTAGTGAGTTTTACCGGTGTTCCCCTAAGATGTCGGATTTTTATCCTCTCGCCATTTTATGTGGTATAATCCCAACCTTAGATGTCCTGGGAACATCGGATATTGTATCCTGCCACCGGGGTTATTCATGAAAAACGATGATGACACACAGGCCGACAGGACAAGGGGAACAGCCAGTCCCGATCAGCCGAACGATGTGCTGGAGACAGTGACACGTGAGCTCCGATGGGCCCGAGCTAGCCAGGCATTGGCAGTCCGAATATTAGAGCTTCTCGGCCGAGATATTTCGGCGACACAGACCATCCGCGAACTTCTTGGAATGGTGAAAGACTTCACCGGATTTGAGGCCGTTGGAGTACGTCTTCGCGACGGTGAGGACTTTCCCTACTATGAAGTCGTTGGATTCCCGAGCTATTTCGTTGCAGAAGAGAACCATCTCTGCTCTCGAACAGACTCAGGCGAGATCATCCGGGATGCGGCAGGAAATCCTCTCCTGGAATGCATGTGCGGGAACGTACTCCTTGGACGGACCGATGCGACTCTTCCCTTTTTTACTCAGGGAGGCAGTTTCTGGAGTAACTCCACAACAGAGCTTCTCGCCACAACCTCGGAACAAGAGCGCCAGACCCGCACCAGAAACCGGTGCAATGGTGAGGGTTACGAATCGGTGGCGCTCATCCCATTGCGCTCGGGTGGTGAAACCATAGGTCTGCTACAACTCAACGATTCTCGAAAAAACTGTTTCACTCTGGATATGATCACGTATTTTGAAGGAATAGGCGTGAGCATCGGGATTGTGCTCAAGCGCAAGAAAGTGGAACACGAACGAGATAGGCTGTTCAATCACTCCATAGACATGATGTGTATTGCGGCATTTGACGGATTTTACAAGCAAGTCAATCCTGCGTTCGCAACATCCCTCGGATGGACGGAAGCAGAGTTGTTGGAAAAGCCCTGTATCGAATTCGTTCATCCTGATGACCGGGAGGAAACCATTGAAGCGGTTCGACAATTGACTTTGGGTGCAGCCCTGCATCAATTTCGAAACCGATGTCAACACAAGGATGGTTCGTACCGGTGGATTTCGTGGAATTGCTTTCCGATACGAGAAGAAGAATTGATTTTTGCCGTGGCCCGGGATGTCACGGACCGAAAACAAATGGAACAGGACCTGACACATGCCAGGGACGAACTCGAACGCCGCGTTGAGGAACGTACTGCGGCCCTGGAAGAGACGAACGAAAAGCTATCCCTCGAGATTTCAGAGCGCAGACGCGCAGAGGAGGCTCTGCGGCTCGAGAGAGAACAGTTTCTCTCACTTTTTGACGGCATCAATGAAGTGATAGAAGTAGTCGACTTGAACACTGATGAAATTCTCTATGTAAATGAGTTTGTAAAGAAACAGTATGGAAAGGAGCTCATCGGAGGGCGCTGTTATGAGGAACTACACGATGGCCGGGCACGTTGCGCCAATTGCCCCAAAGAAGCTGTCCTCAGCCTGCGAGGGGAGCCCTACACCTGGGACTACCACAATCCTACAACGCAAAGGGATTTTCTTGCAACCGACAGAATTATCAAGTGGACCGGCGAACGTGATGCAAAATTTCATTTCGCCATAGACATCACGGAACGCAAGAAAGCGGAGGAGGCCCTGCGGGAAAGCGAGAAGAAATTTCGGTTGGTCACCGAAACCATTCAGGACGTTTTCTGGATGAGCACGCCGGAAATAAATCGTATGGAGTATGTCAGTCCGGCATATGAAACAATCTGGGGAAGAACAACCGATAGTTTGTACAAATCGCCCAAGTCGTTCCTGGACGCTGTGCACCCCGACGACCGTGAGCGGTTTAAAAGTGTCCTCCACGTACATCACTCAAAAGGTGAGGCATATTCCTGTGAGTATCGAATCGTTCTGCCTGATGCTTCCGTACGCTGGATTCGCGAACGCGGCTTCCCGATTTATGACGATCGAGGACAGTTGACGTTTATGTGCGGCGTTTCCTCGGACATCACCGAGGGCAAACGGGCAGAAGAGGCACTGCGAGTGAGCCAGCAAATGTTGGAGGGTATTTTGGCCGCTGTGCCGGTCGGGATCGGTTTGCACCGTAACAGACAGATTCAATGGGCCAATGAAGCGTGGGCGAACATGTTCGGGTTCACAAGCCGACATGAATACGAGGGGCAGTACACCAGAACAATGTACCGATCGGATGTGGAATATGATCTGGCCCGCGAAGCGCTTTATGAGGGTCTTGATGCCGGAGCAGTCAGAGAAATGGACGTTCAATTGAGAAGGAATGACGGGTCGATCTTCAATGCCATCATAAGAACGAAGGCCCTGGACCCGTCCGATCTCTCCAAGGGAGTGATAGCGGCGATTGCCGACGTTTCAGAGAGAA
>DATHCX010000143.1:0-9522 GCA_035319325.1 Desulfomonilaceae bacterium | reverse complement strand
CGCCCTGGGATTCGTTTCCTGGACCGCATGGAAAAACATGGGCCATACCACCGTGGTGATGGGCGATCTCGTGTTGCTGGAAAAAGAAATCAATCCGGTTATCTCGGTTCTGGAGCAGGCAAACATTGATGTGACTGCTGTTCACAGCCATTTCATCTACGACAACCCTCGCATAATGTTCCTGCACCTCTACGGAGCCGGTAGAGGAAAATCGCTTGCACTAGGCATCAGGAACGCGTTGCTCAAGACATCGACTCCTCTCCAGGACGGAACCGGTTCATCAGCCTCTTTGTCCTTGGAAACCAAGCGCATAGATGAAATAATCGGTTATTCGGGCATTAATGCCGGGGGCGTGTACAAGATAACCGTCGGCCGACCGGGAGTCTCGGTCCGGGGCATGGATTTGACTTCCGGGATGGGTATGAACTCCTGGGCAGGATTCACGGGCACCAGCCAGCGGGCTCACGTGGCCGGCGACATCGCAATGACGGGAGCCGAAGTAAACCGAGTAATTCGCGCGTTGAGAAGAGGCGGAATTGAAATTGTGGCTCTTCACAATCACATGCTGGACGAAGAACCGCGCATGTTCTTTCTACACTTCTGGGGCACCGGCCCTGCGGAGATTCTGGCTCAAACGATACGCGAAGCTTTGAATGAGGTCCAAGGGCCCGTGCCATAGGATGTGGGGAATCCTGCGATCGCAGTTCATGTCAGGCAGCAACGGTCAATGGTCTTGCATTTGACATCAATGGAGCGCTCTCGGTAAATGACCCAAACGCCGGTGCCTTGTTCCATTGTCATCCTGAAGCACGATACTGAGTCCGGTGGGACCACGATGAACATGTGCGGGTCTTGCCACCGAGATGCTGAAACGTTGCGGAAAAACGGCGAGCTCTCGTTGAGCAATCTAATATACGCATGAGCCAAGTTCTGGGAAGTGTTTCGCTTTTTTCTCGGTTTCGTTACGCTCTCACGGTGAGAACGTCACAAGAAGCAGATTTAATGACGGTCTCAGCTGCGCTGCCTAACAGGAGGCGACTGACTCCCGTCCTACCCATGGTGCCTACAATGATGAGATCCACAGATTGTTCTGCGGCGAGTTTTATGATCTCTTCGCCCGGCACCCCCGTCCGAGAAAAAGACTTCAAATCCGGTACTTTCTTCTTAATGTTATCGGCAACTTCCATCAATTTCTTTTGTGCTATTTGTTGCGCTTCGTCAAAGGCACGTCCGTATGCAGGCGAATCCATGATGGCCGGGTGCGAGAAAAACCTGGTGTTTACGACATTCAGCACCAATAGACTCGCGCCGAAGTTTTTCGCATAATCCGCCGCGACCTCACTGGCGCGCTCTGAATATCGGGAAAAATCCACGCACAGAAGTATCTTTTTCGGAATCATGGTGCTGACCTCCATTGTTGCCTCGACCTTTGGTCGCGTAATACCTGATTCCGGACCGGAAAGCAAGTTTTTCATTAAAAGGTACTGCGAAAAGTGAAGGTTGCGGTAATAAAGATAAAGTGCTGCACAGTTTTGCTGTAGTTGCCGGATCGATAGCCATACTTTTGGCATGTCGAACCTGTTCCGGTACACGGAATTCACCGTTCAGGCACATTTTGCATCATGACGTGTATATAGGGATTTTCAGCAGTACTGTCGGTGTTGATTACGCGAAAAGTTTGGAAGACTATCAATTTTTCCTCAACACTTTCTTGTTGGCATCATCCTGGGTGTTCGGGTCAATAAGAGCGGGGACCAGGCGCGACCGGTCTCGACATCCGGTTTGACTGGCGCACGAAAATGGTGTAGATAATCTGTTTGTCCGGCAAAGAATCCTCGGGGGATACGATCTGTTTGGCGCCAGGTTTTACGCGCTGCGACCCAATGTTTTCTCAAAGTCTCGTTGCCGTGAGAAGCACGTCATAGTCCCCTTAATCCAGCCCTGGAGCAAGGCCGTGGCAGGGTGAATGACGGCGAAAAAAACGGCTCCGAAGCTCGGGCAGCTTTCATATTTCCTGCCAAGCCGGTTGTCCTTAAGGTACGGCGCCGGAGACACGGTTCACGTGCGGTTACCAACCCTCGCATGCTCATTTTGAGCGAAACTATCACTACAATATTAGTAATTCCGGTTAGTTATAATATCGGAATGGGGTGTGAGCTTATCCGATCGATTACCAGGGATGACCAAAAGAAATGCCAGTTTGGTGAGGCTACTCAGCACTCCTTTCGTGACGATGATCGCTGTGGGAGTGACTTATTTCCCGATCTATCGGGAGAAATGGGGACACTTCGGGGTGGGAGCGCCTGCCGGAATCGGGTTGCATTTCCCCAGTAATTTTGATACCCGTATTTTTTTCAACGCAATTCCAGGAGGGCGTACAGGTACCTGCTTTTCCCAGGAGACGAGCTGCGGGGAGGAAAAAAGCGAGAGTGAAGGCTGTCTGTTCAATGAATTTGAATGATAAACAGCTGACACTGCAAACGCTGCTGACTGCCGGCAGTGAGGAGCGGGAAAAGCTGCTGAAACAACGTGGATGTGTCGTATGGTTGACCGGACTGAGTGCATCGGGTAAGACCACGATAGCTACAGCACTGGAACAACGGCTACTAAGATCTGGGTGGCTGGCATACGTTTTGGACGGCGACAACCTTAGACAGGGGTTGTGCAGTGATCTGGGGTACTCTCGCGAGGAGAGAAAGGAAAACATCCGGAGAGTCAGCGCAGTTGCCGCTCTTTTCACTAATGCCGGGTTGATAGCAATAGCCGCATTTATATCGCCCTTCCGAGATGATAGGGCAATGGCCCGGAAAAACTGTCAGACTGAAAGGTTTCTTGAGGTATACCTGAAAACACCTCTTGAAGTTTGTGAGCAGAGAGACCCGAAACAGATGTACAAAAAGGCGCGTGCAGGCATCATTTCTGATTTTACCGGCATTAGCGCTCCCTATGAACCGCCCGAAGCCGCGGAACTTTCCCTTGACACATCTCAGAATTCCGTGTCGGAATGCATCGGACAGCTGGAACGGCTTCTTCTTGAGAAAGGCTTTCTCCAACGCACTGCTGTCGAGACCGTCGACAGGTTGCCAGCAGGAGAAGCGCCACCCCTGTCCAGTTTCGAAAGTGGTTCTGTCAGCGGATTCAAGGGTGGCAAATGAAGCACAGAAACCATTCGTTTTGCGTTCAGTCCTACGTACTGGTCACCAAGGACGGGAATAGCAATTGAAAGCACGGGACTCAGGCACTACAGCTATGTGCGAGTTTCTGAAGTCTCATCCGGAAAGTTTTATGATATCTGCAGAAGTGGAACCAACCTGCTTCGCAACCCACTTGCTTGAAGCTGGTCTTGAAGCCGCCAGCGTTGAAAAGAATACCATTCCATGTTTGACAAAGCCGACAACCCTCGACGCATTGGCGAAAAGTCCGTATGGTACTTGTATGCTCGAGTGGCGGCGGAGAAAATCAAGAGTTTTTTCTTCTCAGCAGACATAATTATTATGCTTCGGAATCCAGTTGACATGCTTCATTCTTACTACAGAATGGTGATGAATTACGGCGAAGAAACCATCCTACATTTTTCGGAGCGTGATCGCTCTTTCCTCTATTGTGAAATCGATAGGGAGCTAAGATGAAGGCTGGCTTGTTCTCCAGGAAAATTGGTCTTCGGCTTAAACTCTTTGTTGAATCCCCTGAAAAATTAGGGCATTTGACACACATCCTTTCGAAGATTGTGCTCTGTATCGGAATCGTAATCTGGACTGGTGTACAGACCGGCCTCGTGGCGGAACCACTCTGGACCAGACCACTGCTGCCGGAAGCCAAAGACACTCTCACCTACGTTTTGAAAACGCGCCAAATGGAAGAGTGTTTCTCACAAAACTGTCCGGCGCTTCAGGACCTCCGAGAGCAAATGTCCGCGTCCCAGAACCCGGAAGTTGCGCGGCAAAGTAGTCTATTGGGCTCCCGAATTTTTCCCATATATCATCCGCTGTGGTCTGCGATTATTCTGGGCGTGAAGGGCTTATTCGGGCTGGATCTGGAGACCGCGTATAAGGTAATTTGGACGCTCGGACCGGCATTCTTCGGCCTGGCATTCGCCTGCTTGTTGACCTCTCTCTGGGGCCCCGCAGCCGCCGGATTTGCGCTGATGTTGCTTGCCTTCAAGATTTTTCCGGACACGGGACTGCACTATGTCGAGCCTTCAAATCTCACCATGGGTCTGGCGACACTCATATGGGCAAGAATAATATCCAAACGGGGTGATGCACCATGGTCCCTGGTCATCGGGTCACTGGCGCTCATCACCATGCACCCCATCGGCCGGGTGTACTCCGCGATGGCAGCCTGCATGGCACTTGTCATGCCGGAATTCTCTCTGACCCCCAGGAGATACCTTCCCATAGTCTGCACCTTTTGCCTGGTTGCGCTCGCGTTTGTAAGACTACCTTTCTATGGGAACGCAGGGATCGTCACTCTGTCGCTGCTTCCATCCGGCGAATCTCCTGTGTTGAAGCTCTTGCAAAATGCGGTGGAATCGTTTTCCCGCATTATCATTGAGAGCGTACGATTGGGAGAGGGACTGTTCGGTTCAATACCCGTATTCTGCGGAGCCGTAGTCATGGGTTATTGCTTACTGAATTCGGCCTGCCGTGTTATCGTCATACGGCTGACGCTCCTGTACGGCTTTTTCATATTTGCGCTTCTTTTCTGGGTTTCAAGCCACCCCGGGGATGTGCAACTCAGAATGTGGATCCCGCTGGTGGTGATTCTGTTCGGAGCCGTAGGGCGGAGTTTGGCGTTTTCGCTTCGAGGATCAGCCGATTTCTTGGTAGCTCGGTGGCAAAATCGTGACACCGGAAAGGAAATCAGCCTCAGAAACTCCTGGGTCGTGATCGCGCTGGCAGTGCTATGCGGATATTGCTTTCAGATGGTCACCACAGGCGCCGAACATGTGGTCGCCACGGCGGAGCATATGCAAAAGAGGGAACCGCTGAGGTTTGAGCCCTCCCAACCTGAGCTGCTCTTATCCAGGGCAAAACCTGGTGATCGAGTTCTGTACACAAACATGACGGCAGTTCCCTATTATTTCATTCACGGGGCCATGCGGCTGGGAGCAGTTTTTTATCATCCGGCAATGGAGCAGGATTCTTCGGAGACCGCGTGGCTCACGAGACCGGACTTGAGATTTGCCGTGACATACAATCCAGCGGTTTACCATCCTGCTTTTGACGGATTGGACGAGTACCGCTGGTGGGTGACGGCTCCCGATTACCGGTACTCAGCTCTTAACACAAGACAAATCCGGAATCCTCTGATGTGGGAGGGTTCCCTGCGGGCAGCTGATGTGAAGTGGATAGAGATTGAACCGCAAACCAAAGATTTTCCCAAGGAACTCAGGCTCCTGGTGAGCAACCCGGGGAAGCCCTGCCGGATCGGCTTGATTCCACCGGACCAGAGAGAAGGATTATCACCACAATTTCTTGTGGCTGCGGACGTTCCTGCAAATTGGTCGGGGTGGGTGAATTTGGACGTTACCAACTATGCTCGTGACTCCAGATTCAAAATCGCATTTCCCGAAGCGGCCAATAAGCTGCTGGTACAAGGAATCGTCTTTGGAAAGGATACGCTCCACTGGCCGTGGTCCCAGAAAGCCATGCTGACATTCATGCCTAAGTATCCGAATACCGGGCCGATCACACGGAGTTACGATCCTGCAGCCGTATTGCCAGATCCACTCAAAACCATGGATGTGAAGGTCCTCGATGACAACGGATCCACGGTGCTTTTCGAAATCAACAGGTAACCGGACAGAGAAAGTGTAATATGAATGTGCGCTCAGAGAGGGAGAATTCTGTGGAGCTGGCACATCCCCCGCGCGCGGTCAAGCTGCACCGTCCCCAGCGCAGGAGGTGTGCCTTCGGCCGACCCGTATGGCTTGCCGTGAGGCATTGGGGCCGGATGTGAGATGAAGCTTGCAATCACAGGTGCCACCGGATTCCTCGGCCGCCACTTCCTGGCACATCTGGCGAGAGACCTCGATGTGCAAATTTTCTGCGTCACGAGGAACCTGTCCAGTATTCAGGAAATGGCCTATGGAGACATCCATTGGCTAAAGGGCGATCTGTGTTCCATACCTTTTTGCCGCGAAGTGGTGGCAGGAATGGATGTAATACTCCATCTTGCTCACTCAAGCCACCCGCTGACTTCCGAGCTGGACTTGGCAGGCGACATCGTCTCCAGTGTTCTTCCTTCCACCACATTGCTCCAGGCGGTTGTCGAGGCCGCCAATAGACCCCATATCGTTTTTGCAAGCAGCGGCGGGGCAATATATGGAGAATCCCTTCCCGGCCGGCCGTTCACAGAGGACGCCCCGTGCCTGCCGATGAGCGGTTACGGGATTCAGAAACTCATGATCGAACATTATGTGAGGATGCTCGCAAGTCGAGGCTATTTGACGGCGAGTGTCCTGCGGATTACAAACGCGTACGGAACGCTACTCCCCATAAATCGTCGGCAGGGACTCATTGGAGTTGCCATGGCGAGAATGCTGAGGAACCTCCCGATACCCGTGTACGGCAGCATGAGCAATGTACGCGATTATATTCATCTCGACGACATATTCACGTGCCTGAAAATAGCTCTGTTCCGTCGTAACGAGTTCGAAATCTTCAATGTGGGTGCAGGCAAGGGGACTTCCGTATCGGAGGTTTTCGCCCTGCTGGAGCAAGTCACCGGATTGCACCCCATTATCGAACACGACCCGAGGGCAGGCAGTGGCGGGCTTGTCAAGTGCTGCGTCGTGTCGCCTGAAAAAGCGGCCAAAGAATTGAACTGGCGACCCGGAATAGATCTCCGACGAGGCATAGCAAAAATGTTTCAGGAGTTTAGAGACCGCCGCATTTCGGACTGAGGACCGGGAAATGCACGTTGCCGTGGGTGGACACGAGGTACAAGACCGAGACGACAACAGCAGGTTTCGGGCTCGACGGTCGTTTGGCCGTCGGCAATTCCGTGCGCGTTCCGGAAAGCGGTACGGGCAAGAGACTATAGGGATTCTCTAAAGTGATGTCGGTATTGATTACTCGAAAAGATTGGAAGATTGTCATTGCGAGGGCAAAGCCCGAAGCAATCTCCAACTGACCAAGACTGAGATTGCTTCGTCGCTCCGCTTCTCGCAATGACATGATTGGACCACCGGCATACGGGCGAGAATTATGAGAGAATCCGACACAATTTTCGAGATCTACCATAGTTTGCTGCTCTCGGAATGAGGAGTTCGGCAGTGACCGATTTGCAGGCGACCAACAACACCGGCAGCATCAGGATTTTCCACATAATAGATCATTTGAGCCTGCACGGTGCTCAAATGTACTTGGTAAAGCTGGTGAGGGGTTTGTCGGAGTTGGGGTATGAGCAGCGGGTGTACGGCCTTAACGATCCGAGGCATCCGAAGATTGTGGACATGATGACCGAGGTGGGAGTAGACGTAGAGACAATCGGCAAGGTGAGGCTGTTGTCAGGCACTGGGTTGCTCACGCTGCTTGTCGACCTGGTGAAATGGCGTCCTCACGTGGTGCAGACATGTCTTCGCTTTTCCGATGTCATCGGGCGGATTCTCGGCCGCCTGGCTCACGTACCGGTGAGTGTATCGGTTGTGACTCAGCCGAACGTGGACAAGTATCGATGGCAATTTCTGCTGGATCGCCTGACTGCAGGTTTCTCGGATCGAGTAGTTTTCAATTCGAAGGAAATCATCCCGTTCGCTCTTGCCAGGGAAGGCATTAAGCCTGAACAGGTAGTATTCATCCCAAATGGGATAGATATAGAAGCCGGCAACTCGACGACTGCAGGTTCCCTCAGAACTCGACTACACATCTCTCCGGATGCTCCGGTCATAGGTTTTGTGGCAAGATTTTATCCTCAAAAAGGACACTCCATTCTGCTTTCCGCGTTCGCAAAGGTCCTCGAAGAAGAGCAGCACGCAATTCTCCTTTTAATCGGGGATGGACCGTTGCGCCCGGAACTTGAATCCCAAGCTGCAGCCTTGTCAGTCAATGCCAACGTCAGATTTGTAGGAGAATACGCGAATTTGTCCGAAATATGGGATAGTATCGACCTGTACGTTCAGGCTTCTTTGTGGGAGGGGATGTCCATAGCTCTGATGCAGGCCATGCTGAGTGAAATACCGGTTGTTGCCACTGCCGTAGACGGTACCATCGAACTCATCGAAGACGAAAAGACCGGATTCCTCGTCAAACCGGGTGATGTGGCAGCTTTGGCCTTCGCAGTCGTACGGGCTTTGAAAAACACGGAACTGGCAAAGCAAATAGGGAAGAATGGCAGCGCCATGATAAACCGAGAATACTCGGTGAGCATGATGGTATCGCGCTTCGATGACATGTACCGCCAATTGCTTGGTCTCGAACCGCGTTGCGAGCAATAAGTCGGAAGTGCCTTTACTCCATTTCGCTTTCAAGTGCCTGAAATCGGTGATGAACATCGTGTAACAAGTTCCTCACCGAACTCCAATCTTACTTTTTTGAAAGCGCAGCTGCCTGAAACATTTTTTCGAAACGTGCCACGACGGTCCGAATATCGAATTTTTCAGCAAACTTTCGGCTTTCTTGCTTCATGCTCGTCAGGCATTCATCCGATGTCAACAATGTCCGAAGTGCGTTCTCAAACGGTTCAAAATCATTTACCCGGCACAGGAAGCCATTCTTGCCGTTGTTGACGCAGTCGTCTATTCCGCCCACATCACTACCCACGATGGCCAGCCCCGCCGCCAACGCACGTACGCCCACAACCGGAAGCCCCTCGGACAGAGACGGGAGAAAAAGAATGTCACTCCTGCTCATGACATCTTCCACCATTCCCGGCTCGACCCATCCGTGAAAGTGAACGCGGTTTTCCAGCCCGGCCTTTCTAACTTCCTCGACAACTTGGGGCCTCATGGGACCGTCACCGAGTATGTCCATCACCCAGTCCGAGTCGGAGATTCGCTCCAGGACTCGTACCAAAAAGATCAAATTCTTTTGCGGATTGAAACGTCCCGCAAAGACCAGGCGCCCCGGTTTGTGAGGCTCCGGCGGGCTTTGCTGTATGGAATCCAGGGCAATGCCATTGGGGACGGTCTCTATGGACGTGTCATATGAACTCAGTGCCATCCGGCGGATATGTTCGCTGGGAACGGTCACCGTAGCCGCGTTCTTCCAGATCGGTTTGGTCAGAGGTTTGACAACCCGGAAGAGGTGATCGGTCTGATCCGGAACTCCGCCCGGCACATCCCCGAGTTGTGTGGATAATACATAAGGAATGCCCGTTATGTTGCTTACCGCCCACGCCAGGACACCCGTAGGCACCGCAAAATGAACGTGAATCACCTGCGGTTTCCACGTAACGGCATGTTTCAAGGCAGGCAGCAAATTCGTAACGATAAACGCCCCCATCTCTCCCACGGAACACGTGTGGGCGTGGCGTCTCAAGCTCCAACTCCTGAATATCGTATACCCGTCTTTTTGCTCC
>DATHCX010000142.1:0-18558 GCA_035319325.1 Desulfomonilaceae bacterium | reverse complement strand
CATGGCCGTTGGCAAGAGAGTTATTCTCCGGGCTGTCCCTTATCGACGAGAGTTCGGTACTGAAAAATGGATTCAAGACGAAGAGACGCGTTACATATGTCCCAAATGCGGCAACAGGGTTTTTCGTGGCGCGATGAAATGTAATCGTTGCAAAGAGCAACTGGATCTGGACTAAACACTTTCACGTAGATACACGTAACAACGGCATCATGCGCGTTGCCGCCAGTCTGCGGCTTCTGGCAACGGCACATGCCGGCAGATGAGGTGATAGAAAATGGACGAAGAACAATTGATGAAAGAAGAAATCCGGCAGCTTGGCGGAGGTCTCGGAGATAGTCGTTTCGGAGACGTAATGGTTGTTGGTGGAGGAATCAGCGGTATTCAAGCATCTCTTGATCTTGCCACGGCCGGGTTCAAGGTGTACCTGGTTGAACAAGGGCCGAGCATTGGGGGCCATATGGCGCAGCTGGACAAGACCTTTCCCACCAATGACTGCTCCATGTGAATACTCGCACCAAAGCTGGTCGAGGTCGGCCGGCACCCAAATATAGAGGTCCTCACCTATACTGAAGTCAACAGTGTAGAAGGGGAAGCAGGAAACTTCAAGGTAAGTTTGACCAGGAAGCCAAGGTATATTCTTGAGGATAAATGCACCGGTTGTACTACCTGTGTTGAATATTGCCCAGCAAAATATCCTGACCAATATAATCAGGAAATATCGGACAATAAAGCCGTACACATATACTTCGCTCAGGCAATTCCCCTTATTGCATATATTGATGAAAGCTGTCTTTACCTCAAGGATAACAAATGTCGTATTTGCGAAGGCGTGTGCAAGAATAAGGCAATAGATTTGAAACAAACGGCGGAGAAGAAGGAAATAGAGGTAGGAGCGATCATTCTGTCTCCCGGCCTTGAGCCCTTCGATCCAAAGGTGAAGAAGGAGTATCACTACGGAGAGTTTGCGAACGTCGTAACCAGCATGGATTATGAGCGGCTGTTGTCCTCGACGGGGCCGTACCAAGGGGACATATTGCGTGCTTCCGACATGAAGCACCCTCATAAGGTAGCCTGGATTCAATGCGTCGGTTCGAGACGGGTTACTCCGGGCGAAAACAGTTATTGCTCGGGCGTATGCTGCACGTATACCCAGAAGCAGGTGATTCTGACAAAGGATCATGACGCCGAGGCCGAGTGTACGATCTTTCATAATGATATTCGTTCCTATGGGAAGGATTTTGAACGATACTACCAAAGAACGGAGGAACTTCCGGGGGTTCGATTTATCAGAAGCTACACCTCCATCGTGCGACAGGACCCTGAAACCAAGAATGTTACGTTACGATATTCTACATACGAAGACGGGGTAAAGGAAGAAGAGTTCGACCTGGTGGTATTATCGGTGGGATTGAATCCTCCTCACGGTTTCAAGAGCCTGGCCGATAAGTTCGGCATCGAACTCAATCCTCACGATTTCTGTAAGATCAGCCCGGTCAATCCTATGGGGACCACCCGGCCCGGGATCATGGTAAGCGGAGGCTTTCAGGGTCCCGTCGATATCCCCGAGTCGGTGTTCAGCGCCAGCGGAGCGGGCTCCCAAATCGGTGAACTCCTTGACTACAGGCGAGGAAATCTTGCCAAAGAAAGGATATATCCGCCTGAAAGAGATGTCTCCGAAGAGGAGCCCAGGATAGGAGTCTTTGTATGTCATTGTGGAGCCAACATCGGAAGGATAGTCAATGTTCCTGAAACAGTCGAGTACTGCAAAACGCTACCGAATGTTGTCCATGCTCAGGAACAGTTATTTTCATGCGCTACGAACTCCGCCAAAGAAATAACCGACATGACGAAGGAACTGGGGCTCAATCGAGTGATTGTCGCTGCCTGCAGCCCCAGGACTCTTGAACCGCTGTTCCGGGACACCGTCAGGGAGGCGGGAATCAACCAATATTACTTCGAAATGGCCAATATCAGGGAGCACAACTCCTGGGTGCACTCGAAAGAGAAGGAGGAGGCCACACAGAAGGCAAAGGATATCATCCGGATGTCGGTGGCACGAGCTTGCAGGTTGGAGCCGTTACAGGAATTTGACCTGCCGGTGGACAAGGCCGCTCTGGTGGTCGGTGGAGGCATAGCCGGCATGAATTGCGCCCTCTCCATTGCCAACCAGGGGCATGAGGTGCACCTGGTGGAAAAGAATACGGAGCTCGGGGGAATAGCACGAAAGATTCATTCTACGCTGGATGGACTCGATGTTCAGGAGTACCTGCGCGATCTCATAGCTAAGGTGTATAAACACCGCTTAATACATGTCTATCATGATGCGACAATCACGGATGCTACAGGGTATGTCGGGAATTTCGTGACCGCAGTGAAGTCTGAAAGAGGATTCACAGAGATAAAACACGGTGCAGCCGTTCTTGCTATAGGTGCTGATTTACATACGCCTACCGAATACCTGTATGGAGAAGATGACAGGGTAATGACTCACCTTGAGTTGGAGGAGCGGATCGGTAAAGGTGACGAAAAGATAATTGACGCACAAAGTCTCGTGATGATCCAGTGCGTGGGTTGCAGAAATGAAGACAGGAATTACTGCAGCCGGTTATGTTGTAGTGAGTCTGTAAAGAACGCATTGAAACTCAAAGAGATAAATCCCGAGATGGACATCTACATCCTCTTTCGGGACATGAGAACCTACGGGTTCAACGAGGATTATTACCGGGAGGCTTCAAACAAGGACATCAAGTTCATCCGCTATGAGCCGCAGGATAAACCTCAGGTGGAAGCCGGCGAGTCGGACGAGGGTCGACCCGTTCTCAAGGTCACCGCGACCGATTTTGTTTTGGGGAAGAAGCTCGTATTGGATGCCGACGTCATCGCTTTGGCTGCCGCTGTCGTTCCTTCGGCGGCGACCAAGGAAGTTGCCGGGTTATTCAAGGTAACTTTGAGTCCTGATGGCTTCTTCAAAGAAGCCCACGTCAAATTACGGCCTGTTGAGTTTGGTACAGATGGCGTTTATCTCTGCGGACTGGCTCATTATCCCAAGTTTATACAGGAAACGATCAACCAGGCTTATGGAGCTGCAGGCAGGGTGTTAACGCTTCTCTCGCATGATATCGTCGTAGCGTCCGGCTCTGTGTGCCGGGTGGATGAGAGTAAGTGTATAGGATGCGGGGCATGTGTCTCCGCCTGTACGTATGGGGTCTTAGAACTGAGCGATACAAAAAGAGGGAAGAAGGCGACGGTCAATCCCGTCCTCTGTAAAGGAGACGGTCTGTGCAACACAAAGTGCCCGACAGGCGCTATACAGCTGAAGCACTTCACCGATGAAGAGCTCTTGAGCGAAATTGATGCGGCGTTTCCAGAGGAAGAAGTCATACAGCCCATGGATGATGCGCTTGGAGATGTGTAGAAATACACGAATGAACAAAGCGTGGAATACCGAGTACGAGGTGAGAACGAATGAGTGCAGGACATAAATTCAAACCAAGGGTCTTAGGGTTTGTGTGCCATTGGTGAGCGTACGGCGCAGCCGACTTAGCTGGAGTTTCCAGAAGTCAATATACAACTGAAATGAGACTTATTCGCGTCATGTGTTCCGGTCGAGTCGATCTGGCACATGTATTCCGGGCTTTCTCAAACGGAGCGGATGGGGTGTTCATTGGTGCCTGCCACTTGAATGAATGCAACTATACTACTCATGGAAACTACCATGCTCTAACCATGGTGAACCTGGCTAAGAAATTGCTGGAACACATAGGGTTGAACCCGGAGAGATTGAAGATCGAATTTATGTCCGGCAGTGAATCCAACCTTTTTGTCGAAGGGGTTAATGGTTTTGTCAAGAAGGTGAAAACGTTGGGGCCACTGGGTGAAAGCGAAGGAATGGACCATAATGGAGTAAAGTCGAAGATTGGAGAAATCGCAAAGTTAGTTCCGTACATCAAGGTGGTGAACCAGGACAAGCTGGCGTCGCATCTCAAAACTCCGGAAGAATACGAAGAACTCTTCACGCAGGACGAGATAGAAAGACTGTTCCGTGAAGTGGTCTCGTACTATATCGATCCGACAAAGTGCCAGGCCTGTTCGATGTGCCTCAAGAGATGCCCTGCAGATGCGGTTATAGGCGCCAAGCACCAGATTCATGTCATTGATCAGGAGAAATGCATAAAGTGCGGAACTTGTTTTGAAGCATGCCCCCCTCGCTTTGGCGCAGTGAAAAAAATCTCCGGCGAGCCGGTTCCACCTCCGATTCCCGAAGAAGCGAGAACTCTGGCAAGAAAGAGTAAGACCTGACGTCAGACAATGCACTTCTTTGTCGTACCGTCCAGCGTCGAACAATCCGGGGCGTATAAAATAGCGTATGGAGAGCCTCCCCGCGAGGATATCCAAGATTCGATAAATACTCGCACCTCTTCTTTTGGCTCGATGATGCCGAAATGACCTTCGAGAAGCAAATCAGTCTTCAAGTTCAAGAGTCTGGTCAACGAGTCCAGATACTGTTTTTCATCAGACAGCAAATCCGAATGGATCGGGCCGTGGACGTCTTGCCCGAAAAGGATGAGCTGACCGTCAATCTCCGTAGTATACACGACCGAACCCGGCGAGTGACCAGGGCAATGAATGGCTGTCACAGTGCCGCTACCGATAGCAAGGGTCGATTCTTGGCCCTGCAATTTGATATCGATCGCGAACGGTTCCAGGCGTGCTCCATACCAGGCGGCTGCAGTCACACGGTTGTCG
This sequence comes from Desulfomonilaceae bacterium, assembly GCA_035319325.1. Classification (GTDB taxonomy): domain Bacteria; phylum Desulfobacterota; class Desulfomonilia; order Desulfomonilales; family Desulfomonilaceae; genus DATHCX01. The sequence goes on along the minus strand of DATHCX010000142.1, from coordinate 13,812 downwards.
CCTGATTCCAGATAGATCGCATCCAACTCATGAGCCACTATTTGACAGCCATATTCGTCTCTCACGGCCTGAGCCCCACCGGTATGATCGAAGTGACAGTGCGTCAGCAGAAGGTACTCGACCTGCACAGGTGGTTCCAGACATTCGGCAATGTTCTTTATTAGTTGCGGGTGATCTCGGCCGGTTCCGGCATCAACAAGGGCTGCTGTGTCCCCAAAGCGTACGAGGTAGATGGCTGCGTCCGAGGTATTGGTCAGCCCCATTCCGCCCACTTGCCAGAGATTATGCTTGATTCTCCTGATCACTCCAACCCCCTATCGGTCAAGCGCACATGTAGTAATTCTCGAAAGTATTGTCGGATGGATAAGCCTTCCCTTGCACGTGCAAAATCTTGAAGCAGGCCATTGCGAGGAGCGTAGTGACGAAGCAATCTCGCTTTGGCGGACGAGATTGCTTCAGGCTTCGCCCTCAAAGACAGTCTTCTCGTCTCGTCGCGCAATCAAAATCGACGGTGCTTTTTTAGAATCCCTATATCCCATTCGGTCTGCTGCCGAGCATGCCGAATACCGCGAAGCTTGCACACCCTCCTGGCTACCTCACATAATGTGACCCGCGTTGCCGGATACATAAGAGTGTCCTTTGAACGACCTGGTTTGTCACTAACACCGGCATGGTTGCGGAGACGGGGTTATGCAAGACTGTATAAAGTCTCGCACCTCTTGTTTTGTCTCGATGATGCCGAAATGGCCTTCGAGAAGAATATCGGCCTCCAGGTTCAAGAGTCTGGTCAACGAATCCAGATACTGTCTTTCATCGGACAGCAAATCCGAATGGATCGGACCGTGGACGTCCTGCCCGAAAAGGATAAGCTGACCGTCAATCTCCGTAGTATACACGACCGAACCAGGGGAGTGCCCTGGGCAGTGAATGGCTTTCACAGCACCGTTACCGATGGTAAGGGTCGATTCTTGGCCCTGCAATTTGATATCGATCGCGAACGGTTCCAGGCGTGCTCCATACCAGGCGGCTGCAGTCACACGGTTGTCGCCTGATTCGAGATAGATCGCATCCAACTCATGAGCCACTATTTGACAGCCATATTCGTCTCTCACGGCCTGGGCCCCACCGGCATGATCGAAGTGACAGTGCGTCAGCAGAAGGTATTCGACCTGCACATGTGGTTCCAGGCATTCGGCAATGCTTTTTCTCAATTGCGGATGATCTCGACCACTTCCGGCATCAATAAGGGCTGCCTTGTCTCCGAAGCGAACGAGGTAGATAGCTGCGTCCGCGGGATCGGTCAGCCCGCTTCCACCGACTTGCCACAGATTATTCTTTATTCTCGTTCTCACGCCGACCTCCTATCGATCCGGTGAAATACGCCCTTCGGTATGCTGCCCATCGTGCAGCATACCACAAAGCTTGCCCGGACTCCCGTCTACCGTCTCCACTGAAGTTCTTCCATTTCTTTCCGTCTCCGGCTTCAGGGCTTTTTTGACATCGAAATTCGGGAAACGGTATCCATGACTTTCTGCAAGCCATACTTGTCGATCATGGATTCCACTCCTATCTCTACGTCCTCCAGCCTCACTTCTTCTTCTACCTCCTCTTCTCTTTCTTCGTAGACCAGGACGTTATTGAGGCACTTTTCTACACACTTCGGCCTCGATAACGTCGGATCGTCTTCGCACATATCACATTTGAGAGGGAGACCGGAATCGGGTTCCTTGAACAAGTCCCTGGATGGGCAGGAAGCCCTGCAGAAGGCACAATCGTCGTACTCCTTTCCGTCAATCACGTATTTGTTTCTGCCCATGCATTCGGCCGGAGCATACTCACCCGCGAATACCGGAAGCCAGATGTTTTTCAGTCGATGACTGATCACCTGAATACGGGCCCTTGCCGGATTGACGTTGCTGTACTTCGGCGAAGCATGGAACGCGGAGCAGATGATCTCACATGCCCGGCAGCCGTTGCACTTATCGGCGTCCACCTTGATTGACTTGACTATCTTCTTAATCTTGGCCATTTTTTAAGATCCCTCTCTTTTCCAAGTCTTCGGCAACATAATCCAGATCTAATTCCAACAACCGTTCTTTCGTAGGGATGCCATCCATATTCCATCCCTTGAATTTGTAATACGTAGATAAGAGTTGTTCCTCGAGTTCCGGGAATCTCCTCTTCCAGTGGTCTTGAGGCGGCTTCTCGTCGGCCCTGGTCATGCCCCTTCTGTTGTTGAATGCGCGATGCAGGTTCCGACTCCTATTGACCGTCTTCTTTAGTCCGGCTTCGTCGATGTCCATCCCTGTAGCAGCGGAGATGAGCTTCGGGTAATTGTGTATATGATAGGGAGGCTTCAAGCAAAATGATGCCATACCCGCGCACAACCCCAGGGCGTCATCTATGTTGTGCAGCATTTCCATCCAATCCACGATTTCGCTGCACATCTCCGGAGTCGGGAAATACGGTATCGAGTTATCTCCCCTTGGTTCCCAGTCCAGGACGTATTGTTTGAACCTTTCGTCTGGAACCTGGAGCCAATCCTTTACAAAGGCTTCTCTCTGCTCTCTGGTGGGAAAGGCCGCCTGGGGGAAATTCCCTTCAATTTGGGTAATGCTTATCTTCTCGTTGGTAGAATACATGAGGAAATAGAGCGGATCCAACATTCCCAGCTTGAGAGGGAGTTGCTCATGTTTCTTGATGGTATTATGATCGAATTCTTCCGCGCCGTTGCCGATCTTTCGGGCCGCATAATACACGCCGTCAGCCAGAACATCTCCGATTCCCTCCCTCCGGGCCACTCTGTCAAGTAACCAGAAGAACCGCCCCTCCTTGTCGGACGGACATCCTTCGAAGTCTTTATCAGTTAGAATGCCGGCTTCATAGAGCTCAACGGCGAACGCTAAGATTTGCGGGGTCGAGAATGAGTCCACTCCATACTCGGTGGCACGCTGAAGGATTCTGAAGTTAAAGCGAAGGTCGTCTACGTAGGCTGCCATAGAATAAGTGAGTTTGCCGAAGCATTTCATCATATATTTTGGACCGTCCTCAGGTGCCGCAACCAGCGCTCCGCATTGCTGCGGACAATTAAAACAGCTTATGAGCCGCTGCACCGCATCCAATTGAGACTTCGTCCAATTCTCCTCATTCGGCTTGCTCCAGAAGTCTCTTCTCCGAGTGCGAGCATTACCCCACATGAAGTTTTCAGTGTGCCACTTCTCATCGGTGTGCTTCATCTCCTGTGGCGACCCAATCCCTGACAAAATAGTCATGACGCCCGGAATAGGATTGGTGTTTCGGAAATTTATATATTCCGTCACCTCAGCCATGTGCTCCATGAATTCAGAACCTCGGGCAAGATAGAGGTCTTTTGTGCCACGAACAGCGACCGCCTTTATATTCTTGTCTCCCATCACGGCTCCTCCGCCGAGCCTGCTGGCACTGGACCTGGCTTGCTCGATGGAAGCAGTAAAGACCCGATTTTCACCTGCCAGCCCGATAGCAGCCACCTGGGCTCTCGGTTCTTTCAACTCCTCTCTTATAAGGTCTTGCGTTTCAAGAGCGCCCTTGCCCTTCAAGTGAGAGGCATCACGGATTTCCACTTTGTCGTTGTGTATCCATATATAGACCAACTTGGGAGACTTGTTGCGGAAGATCACCTTGTCATAACCGGCATATTTCAATTCTGCGCCAAAGAATCCCCCCATCATTGGATACGCCAGTAATCCCGACTGGGGCGAAACGAAAGTAACAAGGGTACGGTTAGCGCTGTAAGCAGGAGTGCCGTTGAGAAGACCGGAGCTGATTATCATCAAATTCTCGGCATCAAATGCATTGGTTTCAGGGGGAACCCTATCCCAGTGTATCTTGACGCTGGTACCCAGCCCCCCAAGATGAAGCTCCGTCATTCTCGGGTCGGTTTCCACCCGTTCGATGTTTCCCCTGGCTAAATCGATTTCCAAATTATATCCCGTCTCTGCGTACCTCATCCTGTTTACTCCTTACAGTCGACTTGCGATATGCTCATCGCCGCGTCCGCAACCAAAGAAACGCTAATCCCCGTTCTCCCAGCCGCCGAACCGCGTTTTTCCCGATCATGATCCAGTCCAGGCACGCCGAAGGACACGCTGTCGAGTACTCCAATGGTTTCGACGTCTTCGTCTTTCACAGGCCGGATCCGAACAATCGCCGCATCACTATCCCGTTGGTTCGGGAGTGCCTGCCGTTGCTGCATAGCCTCGGAGCCCCGTGCTCAAGGGGATAATACGCATTCGCCACAAGATTCTTAAGATTGCCGGGCCGGGGGCTCTCCTGAGCGAAGTGATGAGACGGCTCTGCGTCGTCCGCAGCGAAGGAGTGCCCCCAGCCTGTGCCCGGAATCGAGTTACCTGTAAAAAAGCGAACCCGTATAAGAGAACCTGTGACACCTGCGCCCGGGCCTGAAGATGCCCCTGATTGAGACCTGGTAACTGATTCATACCTCATTTCTTTTTGTGAACCCGACTTGGCTGGGCCATTTTTTTGAAGATGCTTATGTCATTGGCGACATAATTCCCGAAACGAATATAACTTATATTAGAGCTATGTCAAGACTTTTTTGATTTTACCCAAGATCCTTTGCACTTGATTAGCAGTAGATTTTTTCCTGAACCTCGAGCCGAACGCTGATAATTTATGGACACAAGGTCTGTGATATCCCCTGCACCGTCCCATAACGTTGGATCAGCGAGTAGGCAACCACGAGCAGAGCGCACGGTGTTCCTAGACGAACTAAAGACAACCAGATGACTGATAAAATATCACACTCCCGCAACCTGTCCCACCACAGACGCAAGAACGTTTTCGACCCTTCGTCATATAAGTGGTACTCGGTTTTTTCAACGAAGATATGGTGACAGAGTCGAGCTATTTTTGGGTGAGGAGCAACCAGGCAATTATCGGTCACCGAAGAAATCTCAGCGCCTTTCCGGAATTTTCGTTGGAACAAAGGGTTGGGCCCTGCAACACCGTGCTTGACGAAAGGCACTCCGAAAAGTATGCTCGAGATCAATACACGTGGTTTTTAGCCATGTGACGACGGTTTGTTACTCTGTGGGGCCGGACACTCAACATCGTCGGGGACTGCTGCTGATACTAATTCGCCGCAAGATTTATGAGATTCCAGGGCTGGGGGCTCCCCTGAGCGAAGTGATGAGACGGCTCTGCGTCGTCTACAGCGAAGGAGTGCCTCCAGCCTGTGCCCAGAATCGAGTTACCTGTAAAAAAGCGAATCCGTATGAGATATTGGCGATCTTAATTTTGGATGTTCCCCATCATATGTTTTGCCAACCCCTACGCCCTTCTGGCCACCGGACATGTTATATACCGGATGCAAACGAGTCACTTTGGAGGACACAAGGCGGAACGGGGCTGAATTTTCTTTGATGCCCGTGGCTGGCTGTACACTAAATTGATGGAACAGGAAAAATGACACCCGCAAAACTTTTAGGATTATTGCTGGTCGTTTTCTACATTGTGGCTCTAGAGGTCCTTGCCGTTCTCGATATTCGCAGCGTCTTCGAGCATCGCGTGCTCTTGCCTATTCTGAACACGCTATTTGCGGGATTTGTCCCGATCGCCGTCGCCTATGTTGCGGGCAAAGCCTATGTGAAGGGTGGCTCTGCCACCTTTCTTTTCATGGGTTGCGGTATGCTGTCGTTCGGGCTATGCGCCATATGGGCTGGCTGGTTAATACAATTTTCCGATGGTGCGAACCTCAATGTGACTGTGTACAATACAGGAGCTTTTTGCGGCTCATTGTTTCACGCCGTTGGGGCAATGCTCGGCCTCATCGGTACTGGTTATTCGGGCAACATCAGACGACGTACCTTGAGGGTCGTCGCTGCTTATGTCGGGGTTACGGTGTTCGTGACCTGTTTCTCTCTTGCAGCTGTGCGAGGCCTGGTCCCGCCATTTTTCATTCAAGGGGTCGGCCCCACGGAGCTGAGACAAGCAATACTCGGAAGCTCCGTTCTGCTGTATTGTGTTTCGTCCCTCTTCTTGATGCTGCATTACATCAGGCGGAATTCGGATTTTACGTATTGGTATTCGCTTTGCCTGGCTATGACGGCCATGGGGCTATTCGCCTTTTTTATCCAGAAGTCCGTCGGTTGTCCCATCGGCTGGCTGGGAAGATCCGCTAATTACGTCGGAGCAATCTTTGCGCTTGGTGCAATTCTCGGCGCATGGAGGGATGCGAGAGTCAAGGGCGTGTCCCTGGAGACGTTCGTTGGCGATGGCTTCGCAGGTGGGGAAGCGAGTTACTGGCGCGGGTTGCTCCCCGTGCTGCCGATTCCGATGTTCCTTATTCTTTTCGTCATTCTAGTCTCTTTGGACCTGAGGACTGTCTTCGATCCCCCCGGAGGGCTTGCCGCACTGAATGCCGTGTTTCTATGGATGTTACCCTTAATGGTGGTTTATTTTGCGACGAAAGGTTATCTTCAAGGTGGCCTCCTCACCCTGCTCATGCTCGGAAGCGGAACTTTGACGTTCGGACTGGGCAGCCTCTCGTCCGGCTGGGTGATGGCTTTGGAGGGAGGCGGACCGAACGCCACCGTGACGGTTCTCAATTTGTCGGCTCTTGCCTCAGCAACTTTTCACTTGCTGGGCGGGCTATTCGTACTCATAGGCGTACAGCCGAAACAGCGTGTGGCCTACAAGAAACTCATCGTGATCCTCTCCTATCTCTGCATAACAGTCGTGCTGGCATTGCTGACAATTGTTGTCTTGAAAAATCTCACTCCGGTCTTCTTCGTCCAGGGCCAAGGTGCCACTCCTTTGCGGCAAGCCATCATGGGGACTGCGGTCGCGCTCTTCATCGTTGCGGGCCTGCTGTTCATGAGCCTGTATCTTTTTTCTCGCGCAAAACTTTTATACTGGTACACGCTGGCGCTGTTTCTCATCGCCACCGGATTGATCTGTTACCTGTTTGCCAACTCTATAGGCAGCCCCATCACCTGGCTTGGCAGGATCGCCCTGTACCTATCAGGCATTTACCTCTTTATGGCCGTCACGAGCGCTGCCAGGGAACTTCGTGTAAGGGGAGAATCGTTGGAGAGAGGCATTGCGAACTTCTTCCGCCACCACCTTGAGTCCCTGATAGAAGAACGAACGTTGCAACTGTCTCGTGCCAAAGAGGAACTGCAAGCCGCACACAGCGAGCTGGAGCGCGCCAACGCTGAACTTGAACTTCGAGTTGAGGAGCGCACTGCCGAACTCCGGTCGGCAAACGAGAAGTTGTTCCTAGAAATTGAACATCGCAAACGGGCAGAAGAGGAACGGCTGTCTGCGGCAAAGGAATTCGAAGATCTGTACAACAATGCTCCTTGTGGATATCATTCGCTCGATTCGAAGGGGGTCTTCGTACGTATCAACGATATGGAACTGTCGTGGCTTGGGTACACACGGGAGGAAATCATTGGAACAAAGAGATTTCAAGACCTCATTACCCTTGAGAGCCTCAAAAGGTTTGAGGAAAACTATCCGAGATTTATGGAGCGGGGCTCGGTAAAGGACCAGGAATTCGACGTCTTGCGTAAAGACGGCATTATCCTGCCAGTGCTCCTCAGTGCCACGGCAGTGACGGATTCATCCGGCAAGTTTGTCATGAGCCGGTCGACAATGTTTGACATTACCGAACGCAAGCGTGTAGAGGAAAGCTTGCGAGAAAGTGAAAACCGATATCGCCAAATGTTTCAGAACAATCAGGCTGTTAAATTACTCATTGACCCGGAGTCATCCGACATACTGGATGCAAACCAGGCTGCCTCGGAATTCTACGGGTATGAATTGGATCGCATGAACCAGATGAAAATAACTGACATTAATGTGCTTCCTCCTGAAAAGGTAATTCAGGAGATGTCGGAAGCGTATGCCGAACAAAAAAATTACTTCCAGTTCCAGCATAGGCTCGCATCGGGTGAAATGCGATACGTGGAGGTCTATTCATCCCCCATAGATCTGCACGGGAAAAGGCTACTGTACTCAATAATCCACGATATCACGGACCGGCATAGGGCCCAGGAGGACCTGATTCGCTCAAATCAAGATCTTGAGAAGTTCGCTTACGTCGCATCACATGATTTGCAGGAACCTCTTCGCAATGTGGCTAGTTGCCTGCAACTCCTGGAGAAAAAATACAAGAATAACCTTGATGCCGACGCTGACAAGTACATCCATTATGCAGTTGAGTCCGCTGTACGGATGAAAGCCCTCATTCTGGATTTATTGGTGTATTCTCGGGTCGCAACAACGGGAAAACCACCAAGGCGGATCGATTGTGAGAAAGTGCTGGATCGGACCGTGGAAAATTTGAGATCCTCCATTTCCGAGGCTGGAGCCGTGATTACTCACGATCCGCTCCCCGCAATCTTCGGTGACGACACCCAATTGTTGCAGGTATTTCAAAATCTGGTGGCAAATGCCATTAAATTTCGTGGGGATGCCCCGCCCCAGATCCATGTCTCCGGCGTCAAGAACAAGAATGAGTGGATCTTTTCCGTCAAGGATAATGGCATTGGGATTGAATCCCAGCATCTGGATCGGATTTTCGTGATCTTTCAAAGGCTACACAAAAAAAGCCAGTACGACGGCACCGGAATGGGATTGGCTATTGTGAAAAAAATCGTGGAACGCCACGGCGGAAGAGTTTGGGCGGAGTCCGAACCACGGGCAGGGACGATCTTTTATTTTACGATACCTGCGATACCGGACAGAGGGATTCAGGCTAACGGGCTTTCAAAGAAGTAATACGCATTCGCCACAAGATTTATGAGATTGCCGGGCTGGGGGCTCTCCTGAGCGAAGTGATGATACCAATGCGCTACCAGACAAGTGACGATGGATGAAGCCTGTCCTGGCGGATCTCCGAAGCGAGTCAGGCCGCGCCGTTCGTAGCGGAGGAGATCCGGCAGGACAGGCCGTGAACCAGCCCTTCAATGTTACTCTTTTGAAAGCGCATTGGTATGAGACGGCTCTGCGTCGTCCGCAGCGAAGCAGTGCCCCCAGCCTGTGCCCAGAATCGGGTTACCTGCAAGAAAGCGAATCCGTATAAGATCCGGGGACCTCTTTGTATAGAGTGTCCCGCCGAACCCATATCCGATCCCTCCGCTCTCTGGCGCTGACACACGGACTCAAGTTTTTGGTATTGTTTTTCGTATGTTCGGTGCCCGACTTCATGACCAGGAGGAATTGCTTCGTCGCTTCGCTCCTCGCAATGACAGGTCCGCGCAGTGGCATTGCGAGGAGCGAAGCAAACTGCTCCGGCAAAAATGTGCGACCTGATTTAAGAAAACCTGTACTCAGCCACAGAATAAGTGATCGCTGTTCCCTGTGTAGTCCATCGAGGGTGTCGAGGGAGCGCCCTTGTGTTCGGCCGGTTCTTCGGCTTGCTGAGAACCGGTTGGAGCAAAATATCCATTCTCGATCTCAATTAATTCGGCCTGGATCGACTGAATCAGTAGTCGTATCTCTCCCCAACTCGAGGACAAAACGCCATGACTGACAAGCGCTCCCAAGATGTTTTGGGCTTCCCCGAGAGAACGTACTGCTCGGCCCATCAACATTAGGCTCTGGCCACTCATGTCCTCTCCTTTTTTGTCCCCGGCTGACTCCCAGCGTGCAGAAAGATTTCGGGACGCATCTGCAAATCAATTCCAAACGCGCTGCTCCGGAACAGGCGCAGTGACTGGAACCGATACACCCGGTCAACCGTTTAGATAGGCCCGTCGAGCGATTTTTCTGATAATTGGATCCTGGTCCCAGGTCCGAATCGCAGCGTCAATTAATTCTTCAAGCTCATCGAATAAGTCCCCGAATGAAATCTCCCCGCAAAGATCCGGAGAGTTCGGGACGCGCCCGCGGTTGTGTTCAAGCCACTCGGCGATACGCAATAAGAATGCAGGAGCGCCATATTTCGCGCCTTTTTCTTGCAGGCGAGCGTTTGAGTCGTAATTCTCCAGGCTTCGCTGGAGGCTATGACTCCTCACAAAGGTAAAGTCCGAGTAACTGTTCTCATTCATAATTTTTCCCTCGACAATAATTTCAAACATCTGCATGAAAACGCAATTCCGTGACAAATAGTAAAGGAACACCCGGAATGGAGCAAACGTCATGCCAAGTCTATGCAGGCGCGTCCATTGGCGTATTTTTTCACATGATACCGGAACCTTAGTTGCACTGACGAGCAGTAGCACGCACAAAGCCCTTTTTGGCGAACCCCCACTTGCGAGTAAAAAAAACCACATGCATGAGCCTCACGGAGAATTTACACTCGCGTCGACACAACCCCAAGAAATTATTGCTCGGCAGGATCTCGAAACTGGATGATGCGTCGTCAGGTTGCCACCGCTGGTCTGTTCTTGATGCTGCGCACATTGCCCATTGGATTTTCCTTCTTATTATTATTATTAGAAACAATGAGGAGGAGCACGACCAATGAACAAAAGGATTGTCGCAACGTTACCCGTAGCAGTTGTTTTGATCCTAACCTCCATCGCGTTCGCAAAGGGTCCGGTTGCCGCTCCCACCTGCATGCCGGCCGCACCATCTGTAACGACACCGGAGGACCGCTCTGTGCTTTCTCAAGCACGATATGTTGACGGCACATACAACCTGAAACTCTTGCAAAGAAGACTTAAGCTGACAAAACAACAAAAGGGAGAAATGCGATCGCTTTACACAGGTTTTCAGGATCGTACGCGAGATGCCCGAAGTAATCTCGCTTCACTTTTCAAGGAAAAGAAGGACATGCTTCGGTCGGGAAAAATTGACGAGAAGAAGTTGACAGAACTCGACGACCAAATTGTAAAACTGCGCTCGGATATTTTTCGAGACCGACTTAAATTGGTTCGCGATCGGCTGGGCCTCCTGACTCCCGATCAAACACAAAGGCTGGCACATTTGAAGGAAAAGAAGATATGTAACGACAACCTGAAAAGAAGCCACCTTAAGCGCGCAAAAGGCTGATTCATACGCATGCGCGTTCGAACAAGCAAGATTGGGGGGACCCTCTTTGTAAAGATCGTCCCGCCCAAGCTCCCCCCCCCGAAACTCCTACACCAGTTCTCGAAAATTCTGTCGGATTCGTTCATGAATCTCGCCCACAATCCGACCATCCCATCATGTCATTGCGAAGAGTGGAACGACAAAGCAATCTCAGGGTTGGTTAATTGGAGATTGCTTCGGGCTTCGCCCACGCAATGACAGTCTTTGAATCTTTTCGTGTAAGCAAAACCGACACTACTCTTGAGAATCCCCCTATCATGCGCCGGAACCTGCAGTTCTTCACCGGAAAAGCACGTCTCAGCCGAAATGGTGCTCGCGCGGGTGCATCATTCTCGTCGGCGTTGCGCCCTTCCCGTCCAATAACGCGGGCTCTCTTCCCAAATCGAATTACTTCTCATCCAGGATCTTACGTACCTGACGCAGCAGGTCCTTAACCCGGAACGGTTTGCTTACGAAACCTTTGGCTCCCATGTCCAGGGGTTCTTGAATGGATGAGTCCGCCGAAAGACCGCTGGCTATAAGAACCTTGACTTTGGATTCCATTTTGAGAAGCTCTCTTAGACATTGCTTGCCGCCCATCTCAGGCATGACGAGGTCCAGAATCACAAGAGAAATCCGCGGTCCCGCATTCTTGAACTTGTGCAAAGCCTCTTGACCGTTTCCAGCGGTCAACACTGTGTAGCCTGCCTTGCTGAGAATCCGGCATCCCAAATCCCTGATGAACTCCTCATCGTCAACGAGCAGAAGCGTTTCCGTTCCGAATGCAGGCATTATGCCGGAATCTTCCAGACTTGACTCGTTGTGGGCCTCGATGGCCGGGAAATAGGCCTCGAAACTCGTGCCGCGTCCAATTTCGCTCTGGCTGGTGATATAGCCGTTATGCTGCTTAACGATTCCGTACACCATTGCCAGGCCGAGGCCCGTTCCCCGACCCAATTCTTTGGTTGTAAAAAAGGGCTCGAATATGTGGCTGACCGTCGCCGTGTCCATTCCATGACCCGTGTCCGAAACGGTCAAGAGCACATATTTTCCTTTCTTGAGGCCCGTATGTGTCCCGCGCCAATCATCATCGAGCGTGGCGTTTGCCGTTTCAATGGTGAGTTTGCCACCGTCAGGCATGGCATCGCGAGCGTTAACAGCCAAATTCATGAGAACCTGTTCGATTTGAGCCGGGTCTGCATTGATTTCGGCAAGGTCGTCCGATAAATCCATCTGGATGTCTATCATCTTGGGTATGGTCCGCCGGAGGAGTTTCTCCACTTGAACGATTCGTCGATTGAGATTCAGAGGCACGGGCTTCGACTCCACTTTTCTGCTGAACGTGAGCAACCTCTGGACCAATTCGGCGCCGCTCCTCGCTGCATGGAATATCTTCTGGAGATCGGCATATTCCGGGTCTTCCGCCTGTCTTTCGTGCAACAACAATTCTGAAAATCCCAAAGTGACTTGAAGCAAGTTATTGAAGTCATGGGCGATGCCCCCGGCCAGCGTTCCTATTGCCTCCATTTTTTGGGCATGCAGAAGCTGGGCCTGCAGGGAAATTTCCCTGGTAACATCTCTCTTGACAGCCACGTAGTTGACTATTCTTCCCGACCTGTCTCTTATGGGAGATATGGTGACTTCTTCTTCAAACAACGTCCCGTCTTTCTTTCTGTTGACCAGATGACCACTCCACACTTTCCCCGCCGTAACGGTCTCCCACATGTTCACGTAGAAATGGGCGTCGTGTCGACCACTTTTCAAGATGCGCGGATTTTGCCCCGTGGCCTCTTTGCGCGAGTATCCCGTGGTCCGTTCAAACGCAGGATTCACGTACACGATGTTCCCTTCGGTATCGGTTATTTCAATTGTCTCGGAAGCCTGTTCAACAGCAGTTGCCAAACGGCGGCGGATTTGTTCGGATCGTCTGCGTCGCGTGATGTCTGCGATTACCCCGACCGTTGAGAGGTGGCGTCCGGCCTGATCCCTGATCGCTGACACAGACGTGTCCGCCCACACTACAGTCCCATTCTTTTGCACGTACCTTTTTTCAAGCCTGTAGCCTTCGATTTCCCCGCGCAGGAGTGCATCGTAGCGCGCCGCGGATCTCTCCATATCCTCGGGGTGGGTAACGTCAAGTATCGTGAGGTTCCGAAGTTCCTCCTCCGAGTAACCGAGGAAATTCGCCAGCATATCGTTCACCTCAAGGAATCGTCCGCGAACGTCCACGAGGTCGATACCCACTCCGGCATTATTGAAGGTAGCCCGGTATTTTTCTTCACTCTCTCTCAGAGCTTCTTCCGCTCGCTTTCTCTCTGAAACGTCGGCAATCGCCGCTATCACTCCCTTGGAGAGATCGGACGGGTCCAGGGCCTTCGTTCTTATGATGGCATTGAAGATCGACCCGTCATTCCTTCTCAATTGAACGTCCATTTCTCTGACCGCTCCGGCTTCAAGACCCTCATAAAGTGCTTCGCGGGCCAGATCATATTCCACATCCGATCGGTACATTGTTTTGGTGTACTGCCCCTCGTATTCATGTCTGCCTGTGAACCCGAACATGTTCGCCCACGCCTCATTGGCCCATTGAATCTGCCGGTTACGGTGCAAACCGATCCCGACCGGCACAGCGGCCAAAATCCCCTCCATCATTTGCTGGCTCTCCCGCAGTGCCTCTTCTGCCCGCTTACCGTCGGTGATGTCCGAGGAAACGCCGCACATAAACGTCAACTGTCCTCGATCGTCATAAATCGGGAAGCCGCGTTCGCGAATCCAGCGTACGGAAGCATC
>DATHCX010000141.1:0-17989 GCA_035319325.1 Desulfomonilaceae bacterium | reverse complement strand
GCATACAACTACTACCAGATCGAGCCTCAGTCAGCGGCGTCGAAGATGGGTATCCTGACTTTTTCACTGGTCTTCTACGTTGTTTATACCCTCTGGTGGGGCATAGCGATTCTCTTCATGTTCGAAGGCTTGGGACTGGAAATGAAGGCTGGAGCGAAGAAAGAAATGTAGCGGGCGGAATCCCGGATTTTGAAGCGAGGCGCACGACACGTGCGCCTTCGCTCCTGACGGAGTTAACGCCGAACATTCCGAATCCGTCGGAGTCAATAAAGGGCAGACCCTAAGAAGTCTCCAAGCAGCCTGAAGGGTGAGCACAGGCGACGATCTCCTTGACCCGTCTCCGAAGAAGACGAGGTTGCGATGTTCTCGGCCCGGAGAGCTGGTCAGAGATGGAAACGGATCGACCCACAACTTCACTCGTAGGACACCTACTGGCACAAGACTGACCGATGATCAAATTGCCGAATTTCTTGAAAAGATTCTTTTCCGGAGGGCGGGAAGATGCTGACTCGTCTCAAACCGTCCAGGACCTTCGAGCAGCTTTTGCCACGAGGTATCACAGTTTCAAGCTGCTTTTGACTGCCAACAACAAAGCCCTTGAAATCATGAGCGACCTGGAGAAGGCCCTCGAAGGCAATCAAACCTTCGGGATGTCCTTTGTGCGATCCAATTGCACGGCAGTTTCAGTTAACGTCTTTCGCATGGTGAAGAACCTCGACGCACTCAATCCGGAAAAATACCGAGCGTTGTTTGATCGCTTCAAATATATTCAGGATTTAATCAATAGCGAACTCGTACACAAAAAATTGCACCTGGGCGACCGTCTCGTCATTCCGTTGAGGGAAATAGACAGGCACATGGCAGACCAGGTCGGCAGCAAAATGGCCAATGTCGCGGAAATCAAGAACGACATCGGACTTCCGGTTCCCGGCGGGTTCGTCATCAGTGCATTGGGTTACCAGAAATTTCTCGAACATAACGATCTGCAGGCGGAAATCGATCGGCGCATACAAACTGCGGACGTGAACGATTTGAATGCCCTGTACAGTTTGAGCTCGGGAATTCAGCAGCTTGTGATCCGGTCATCGTTGCCCGACGACCTGACCCGGGCGATCCATGAGGCCTTTGGGGAGGTCGAGCGGGAATCCGGGAAGGAGGTCGCCGTGTCTTTACGGAGCAGCGCTCTTGGAGAAGACGCTGCGGGGACTTCATTCGCGGGGCAGTTCAGATCTGTGCTGAACGTGAGTTCCGACACCCTGATCGAAGCATACAAAGAGGTGGTCGCGAGCAAGTACGGGTTGTCTGCCATCACGTATCGCCTGAACAGAGGTATACCCGATGAAGACGTGGCCATGTGCGTGGGGTGCATGGTCATGGTCGAAGCAGTGTCCGGGGGAGTGATGTATTCTCGTAACCCCCTGAATATAAGAGACGATTCCATCTTCATCAATTCAGTTTGGGGTTTGCCCAAAGCAGTAGTGGACGGAAGCGTCGATCCGGACGTTTTCGTAGTCTCCAGAGCAAATTCCCTGGAACTAGTCCGCAAGCACGTCAAAATCAAGGAACAAGAATTCGTGTGCTATCCGGATGAGGGCGTGTGCAGAATGAACCTCACCGGCGATGCGAAGAGTACGTCCCAATCGATCACCGACGAACAAGCCTTGCAGTTGTCCGCCATGGCAGTGAGATTGGAGGACTATTACGGGTCTCCCCAAGATATAGAATGGGCTATCGCGACCGATGGATCCATAAACATTTTGCAGTGTCGTCCGCTCCAACAAATGGATCGCAAAACGGACACGGCCGAACCTGAACCTCCGATTGCGGATGCCACGGTTTTGGAGCGAGGCGGTATAACTGCTTCGCCCGGAGTTGCCTGCGGTCCGGTGTTTGTGGTCAAGAACGACGTGGACAGACTCAAATTCCCTGACGGAGCGGTGTTGGTAACGGTCCAGTCACTTCCGAGATGGGCGCCGTTGTTGGGTCGCGCTGCAGCAGTAGTGACTGAGTTGGGAGGGGTTGCGGGCCATCTCGCCAACGTCGCTCGAGAATTCGGCGTTCCCGCCTTGTTTGGCGTTTCAGGCGCTACGGACAAGGTCCGCAATGGTGACATGGTTACTGTGGACGCTGACGGACTGACCATGTATAGCGGATGCGTGGAAAGACTGCTCGAAAAACAAGTGAAAAAAAAGAATCTGATGGAAGGCAGCCCAATTTACGACATTCTCCAGAGGGCAACGGCCCACATCATTCCCTTGAATCTGCTCGATCCGGATTCGCCTGAATTTCATCCGAACAAATGCTCCACGCTCCACGACATCACTCGTTTTTGTCATGAAAAATCAGTGCACGAGATGTTTAATTTCGGTAAGGAGCATCATTTTTCGGAACGTTCCAGCAAACAGCTGGTGTGCCATGTTCCCATGCAATGGTGGATCATCAACCTGGATGACGGTTACAAAACCGACGAGGATGGCAAGTTCGTCCATATAGATAACATCGTTTCCATTCCTATGATCGCGCTGTGGGAAGGAGTCGTGGCAGTGCCGTGGGAGGGTCCGCCACCCGTGGATACGCGGGGATTCATGTCCATCATGATTCAGGCCACCAGCAATCCGGCGCTCGATCCGTCCATGCGTTCCGCATATGCGGCAAGAAACTATTTCATGATCTCGAAGAACTTCTGCAGCCTTTCTTCCCGATTCGGCTTCCATTTTTCCACGGTGGAAGCCCTGGTGGGCGAGAGGCCGAGCGAGAACTACATCAGTTTTTCATTCAAAGGCGGTGCAGCGGATTATCCGCGCAGGGTCAGGCGAGCGGTATTCGTCGGTGGCATTCTCGAGGAATTCGGTTTTCGCGTTCAACTCAAGAGAGACAGCGTCTTCGCGCGACTGGAAGGCAGAGACCAGGATTACATGAAGGAAAGACTAAGGATACTCGGTTATATGATTATCCATACCCGCCAGCTCGATATGGTCATGTCCAACGATGCATCCGTCCGGCAGTACAGAGAAAAAATTGTTCAAGATCTCCACCGCACGCTCAATAATACACCCGCGGCGTCGGAGGTCAGTGATTCCCGCACAGCCTGAACAGAAGATCTGAAATTCAAGAGCCGTACTCATGGGATACGTGTCCTGAAGCCCCTGCTTGCAAGAACTGGGTGCTCCTGATATAGTCCGGGTGAAATCAATGTGTTCGCCGTTCCAAACGGCTTTGTCGGCTTGATCGTTGAACTATTCTCCCTATAAAACATTTCTCGGTGCGGAGTTCAGGTGCTTGCACGGGTACATTCCGGGTCGCTGATCGGAATCGACGCCTTTCCTGTCGAAGTGGAGGTGGATGTGTACCCCGGCCTGCCATCCATTGCGGTTGTGGGGCTGCCCGACAACGCGGTGAAGGAAAGCAGTGCCCGCGTAAAATCCGCCATCATCAACAGCGGGTATCCATTCCCGGCGCGTCGAATAACCGTGAATCTGGCTCCCGCTGCCCTGAAAAAGGAAGGCTCGGGATTCGATCTTCCCATAGCCCTGGGAATACTTACCGCACTGAATCTCCTGCCTGCAGACAAATTGGACGATTACCTGATCGTAGGCGAGCTTTCCCTGGACGGCAGCGTCAAGCCCGTGAAAGGCGCTCTTTCCCTGGGGCTCGCAGCACGGGACCTCGGTTTCAAGGGCCTCATCCTTCCCGAAGCAAATGCGGCCGAAGCTGCGGTGGTGGAATCAATAGACGTACTGGGAGTTTCGAGCCTGCTTACTACTACCGGATTTCTCATGAACCGCGTTCCGGTGGAACCCACGCTGCCGCTCCCGAACAAGACGTCCTCCTCCGGCGATCCGTATTCCGTGGATTTCAGGGAAATCAAAGGCCAGGAATTCGCCAAGAGGGCGGTGGAAGTTGCCGCGGCCGGAGGTCACAACGTCCTCATGATAGGTCCTCCGGGCTCGGGGAAGACCATGATTTCCCAGCGAATTCCTACAATTCTTCCCCATCCGGTTTTTGAAGAGGCCCTCGAAACCACCAGGATCTACTCGGCTGTAGGGCTGCTTGGCCGCAACGGCTCCGTCATGCGGGTGCGACCGTTCCGTTCCCCTCACCACACGGTTTCCGACGCAGGCCTGATTGGCGGCGGTGTTATTCCGAGACCCGGAGAAGTGTCACTCGCACACAATGGCGTGCTCTTTCTGGACGAATTGCCCGAATTCCGGAAAAACGTCCTGGAGGTGCTGCGCCAGCCCCTTGAAGACGGTCAGGTGACCATATCGCGAGCTCAGGTGGCCATCACCTTCCCTGCCCGTTTCATGCTTGTGGCAGCCATGAACCCCTGCCCGTGCGGGTACAGGGGCGATCCGAAACACCGGTGTGACTGCTCGAAGGAAGCAATCCGCCGCTACTGGAGCAAAATATCAGGCCCCCTCCTTGACAGGATCGATATTCACGTGGAAGTGCCCTCCGTCCAATGGCGCGACCTGACCGGAATATCGGAGGGCGAATCGTCAGACACAATCAGGGCCAGAGTGAACACAGCACGCACGATCCAATTGAATCGACTCACAAAGGCGGGATTGTTCTGCAATGCTCAAATGCGCTCGGCCCTTATCAAAAGACATTGTGCCCTCAGCAAGGAATCCATGAACTTCCTGGAAAAGGCAGTGGAAAAACTGGGACTTTCAGCCAGAGCGTATCATCGCATCCTGAAAATAGCCAGAACCATTGCAGATCTTGAGAATATCGAGACTATCCAGCCTCCCCATGTGGCGGAAGCAGTCCAATACAGGTCCCTGGACAGACGCTACGAATAAACGGGGGAACAGGCTTGACGGGGGGCGTCCGCAACTTTGACCATCAAACCGAGCAAAATGCGATACGCCGAGCGGGAAGGGGATTTCGGCGAAGATGCCCCGCGTGTGGCGGTTGAGCTTGCGGCTGCTTCCAGCTGCCTTTCCGGAGACGGTTGGTCCCGTGCAGCCCCGTGACGCAACAACTCGGGCTGGTGCGAGGCAAAACACAAATCAGCATTTCCATCCGGTTTTCAGTGAGACAGAAGTGTTCGGCAATGACTATGATCACCGACCAGCAGTCGTCCGAGACGGACGTGACCCAACTTCGTGAATCCCGCATACGGCATCTCTATTACCAGGGAATATGGGGGGTTCGCGGATCGCTCGCGGCGGCGGTGATCCTTACTGTTGCGCTCTGGGGTTCCATAGCGCCAGCGCATCTCATCCTATGGCTCTTCTGTTATACGGTGCTGTGCGGCCTTGGAGAGGCTCTCACGTGGGGCTTTAGCGAAGAACACGCGCAGGGGATGGAAATCCTTTCCTGGGGCAGGCGGTTCGTGAGCGCCACCATTGTTGCCGGAGTCCTCTGGGGCCTTACCCCGATCTTTCTCTTTCCTAGGGACTCGTTGTTCTCGCAGGCCATGCTCACCTTCGCTCTGGGCGGTATGAGCGTGGGCATCACTACGTCACACGGCGTCACGAAAGAGGCGTGGCTGCCCTTCATTTTCCTGGTGTATGTCCCGCTCATAGGTCGGTACTTTTACGAAGGAGATCCGATCCATGTTTCGATGGGTGCGCTGCTGTTCATTTTCATGTTGTACCTCGTCGGTTCGGCGAGCCGGATGCATCGAACCGTCGTTGAGACGCTGCGGCTGCAATATGAGAAACAAAAACTCATAGAGGTTTTGACCCAGGAAAAAGAGACCACCGAGCGACTCAACGACGTTTTGCGATCCGAAATCCAGGAGCGCAAACGTGCGCACGCGGCATTACGGCAAAGCGAAGAGAGATACCGCCAGCTTTTTGAGATTTCCCCTCATGCCATGACGGTTCACGGCAAGGGCAAGATTCTGCTTGCAAATCCCGCAGCAGCGAAACTTGTGAATGCCTCCGGTCCGGACGCCCTCATAGGCAGGACCATATGGGAATTTGTTCACGACGATCTCCTGGCCGAGTTTCAGGAACGGCTGGATCGGTTGGAGCAGAATGGAGGGGCCACGGAGCTCACGGAATGGAAACTGCGAGATCTGAACAATACCGTGTTGGATGTAGAAGTGGCTTCTGTTGCGTCAACCTACAAGGAAATGCATGCGATCCTCACCGTGACCCGCGATATCACCCAGGCGAAAAGGGCCCAGGAAAAATTGAAGGTTTCCCTGGAGGAAAAAGAAATCCTGTTGAGGGAAATCCACCACAGGGTTAAAAACAATCTGCAAATCATATCCAGTCTTCTCAGGCTCCAATTAAAATATGCCGGAACTAAGTCACTTGAAGACATTTTTAACGATAGTCAGAATCGCTTGCAATCAATGGCGCTCTTACACGAAAAGCTATACCGCTCCGAGGATCTCGCCAAAGTCGATTTCAGACCGTACGTCGGAGCTCTCTTGTCAAACCTGATCCAGTCGTACGGCAGTTCGGAGAGGTCAATCACGTTCAAGAACGAGGTGGGAGAGATCCGATTGTGTTTGGATACGGCGATCCCTTGCGGCTTGATCATCAACGAACTGGTCTCAAATTGTCTGAAACATGCCTTTCATGACGGCAGGCCGGGCAGCGTGGAGGTCGGCCTCAACTGCGTGAAGAGCGAATGCAGACTCACAATCGCTGACGACGGAGTTGGTTTTCCCCCGGATCTCGACCGCATAGACCCCGGAACGCTGGGCTTGCGGCTGGTGAACACCCTGGTGAGTCAGTTACGGGGGCAAGTGCGCGTCAATTCTTCCCGCGGTACGGCGTATGAAATTATGTTCCGTGAACATGGCCGCGGATAGCGAGAGGTTTCGTTGTCCCAGGCACCTCCCGAAGTACTCATCCAATGACTGGTAGGCAAAAGGATGTCGTTGCGAGCTAAGCGAAGCAATCTCTGCCCTTGAATATCCAGATTGCTTCGTCGTTTCACCCCTCGCAATGACAAGGAGACATTGGTTCCCTCGCGAGACTGAATGATCAATAGGGATTCTCAAAAGTAAATTCGGTTTTGATTGCGCGAACAAATTGAAAGATTGTCATTGCGAGGGCAGAGCCCGAAGCAATCTCCAACTGACCAAGACCGAGATTGCTTCGTCGTTCCTCTCCTCGCAATGACATGATTGCGTGGTCGCAATGTGGGCGAGAGTCGTGAACGAATCCGACAGATTTTTCGAGAACTGCTATAGTCGGAAACGGGGTTGCCAGTGCTTCGGGGGAAGGTTCACGATAAACCTCCCCGAAATAGTTGAATTATCTGCCTGCAAATGCGTCCTTGTACGAAACGCGCATCTCGCGTTTCAAAATCTTGCCTGTGGGCGTTTTCGGAAGCGCCTCGACGATGATGACCTTTTTGGGGCATTTGAATGCTGCCAATTCCCGTCTGCACAAATCCATGATTTCTTGTTCTTCGATCTTCTCTCCTTGTTTGGGAACCACCACCGCGGTGACCGCTTCCACCCATTTTTCGTGAGGCAGGCCGATGACAGCCACTTCCTGCACGCGTTTATCGAGGTAGATGGCTTCTTCCACTTCCCGCGTGGGAACGTTTTCACCCCCTGTCTTCACCATATCTTTTTTCCGGTCCACTACCGCCACATACCGGTCTTCGTCCAACACCCCTATGTCGCCGGAATGGAACCAACCCCCTATCATCGCTTCTTCGGTTTTTTCCGGGTCCTTGTAATACATGATCATGACGTGGGGACCCTTGCCGCAGATTTCGCCTGATATCCCCTGTTCGCGGACCTCTCTGTACTGATCGTCTTCCAACCTGGTCTCCATGTTCAGGCCGCCCATGCCTGCAGACCCGAGTTTTGCGGTGGCATCCTTTGCCTTCAAAATGGTGTGGTATGGAGCGAGTTCCGTTTGTCCGTAATAGTTGTATATATTCGTTCCGGGCAGCCGCTCCATAATTTCCTTGAGAATCTCCACCGGCATGATGGATGCTCCGTAGTAGCATTTCTTGAGGCTGGAGAGATCGTACCGGGTGAATTCGGGATGCCGCAGGATCGCTATCCACACAGTCGGGGGAGCAAAAAACATGGTGGCCTTGTAGTCTGCGATGTTCTTAAGAATCTGCCCTATGTCCGGCCCCATGAGGATGTTGGTTCCGCCGAGCCAGAATATGGGATTCATGAAAACGTCCCGCTGTGCGCAATGATATATGGGTAGAGCGTTGATGTTCACGTCCTCGCTGTCGTACTGGCCGTCAATGATGCAGCCCATATAGTGCGCCATGAGCGCCTGATTGCTGATGATCACGCCTTTCGGCCTGGATTCGGTGCCGCTGGTGTACGTCATTTGGCAGGGATCTTCAATGTGAAGTATTGTGTCCGGCTCCGACGCGAGATACGGTTTCACCCATTCGTCAAAGTCGCGAAAACGCTCGCTCACCGGGGGGTTCCCCGCGCCCTGATTGGACCAGATGAAGGTTTTCACCGAGGGCATCTCGTCGAGAACGTCTTTCACCAAATCGTAGAGGGCGTCTTCCACGATAAAGACAGTACTTTCAGAGTGATTGATGCAATAGGAGATGTCTTTGCCCCGCAGAAGATAGTTTATGGCCAGGTATACCGCTCCGATTTTGCAGCAGCCGATCCAGGTGAGCACATGGTGAATGGTATTGTGGGCAAGTATTGCAACCCTGTCATATTTTTTTACACCGAGATCTATCAACGCATTCGCGACTCTGTTGCATTCGTCTTCCATTTCCGTATAGTTCAGGCTTTTGTCGCCGAAAATAATCGCTTTCTTTTCGGGAAAATGGTATCTGGCCCGGCGGATCATGTCCGCGATGACCCAGCGATTCGTCCTGTTATACCGGGTCATGAGAAATTCAATATTCTCCTTATTCAACACGTGGTAGCGCGTTTTTTCTTCATCGGTTAGAGGCCTCAATACATTCGTCATACCATGTCTCCTTTCTTGAAATCTGTTTTGATGGCGGTCTCCCGGCAGACCGTGAGCCCGCGAATATTCTCTCTTTTCTAAGCAAGCCCCGTGCCGACTCCGGGGGTGAGTCCGGCGGAGCAGAAGCGATTCGAGTGGTGAGGACTAACCACCAAGGCAACAAGGATAATACAACGCATGTCCTGGAGGCAAGGAGAGTCAGACTATTTCGCTGTCAAACAGGTGAAAGCGGCGCAGCACTTCTTGCAAGAAGCGCCTTCCCGAACCCCATCTCAAGAACGTTCGGCATTCGACGGAACCCGCATTTCCTCCGCGAAAATGCAAGTTCCGGCTGATGATATAGGGGGTCTCAAAAGTTGTGTCGATTTTGATTACGCGAAAGTAGCCGAAGACTGTCATTGCGAGCGAAGCGAAGCAATCTGCTCCGACAAAAATGTGCGACCTGATGTAAGAAAACCTGTACGTAGCAGGCGTATCTCCCCTCTCACACTCCCAGCGGGGCCTGCCACCTTTTCTTCAGCTCCCGGATGTCCGCGTCCACTACCGTAGCGCCCTGCAATCCCATGACCTTCACTTTCGGTTCTTCCGTGACTTCGCCCACATGCGCGAGAGGGAAGCCGGACATCGCGGCTTCGAAACCGGCACGCTTGTCCGGGGACACGCTGATCAGAAACCTGCACGGAGTCTCTGAAAACAGGGCCACGTCGTCCCGGTCCACGCCGTCCAGCATAAGGTTGGCCAGCGAAATCCGAGCGCCCAGCGCTCCGGAGAAAGCGCTCTCTGCGAGGGCCACTCCCAGGCCGCCGTCCGACAGATCGTGGCAGGAGGCCACCAGTCCGGACGTGATGGCCTTGTGCAGCGCTCTATACATGGCAATTGCCTGCTTCGGATCTGCCACTCGGGGGACCTTGTTTCCTACGAATCCCCTGGAAGCGAAATACTCCGAGCCGCCGGTTTCATCACGGGTTACCCCAAGAACATAGACTGCGTCGTGGTGTTTCTTGAAATCCGGAGTCACAGCGAGCCGCACATCCGGCACAATCCCCACCGCTGTGAACAGGACCGTGGGAGGAATGGAAATTTTCGTGTTCCCGATGTGGTAATCGTTCTTCATGCTGTCTTTGCCGGATATACAGGGTATGCGGTACGTGGTGGTTATGTCGTACAGCGCCTCGTTGGCGCGCACCAATTGAGCCAGCTTGTATTCGCCGTCGGGTGTCTTCTCCGACTGCACGGGATCGCACCAGCAGAAATTATCGAGTCCTGCCATGTGGTCGGGGTTCGCACCGGCAGCGACGATGTTGCGAACTGCCTCGTCTATGACCGCGGCCATCATCCAGTACGTATCCAGATCGGAATACCGTGGCGCTATACCGCATCCCACGGCAATGCCCCTGAACCTGCCAAGGACCGGCCGCAACACCGCGGAATCACCCGGACCATCATTCTGAGCCCCCACGAGGGGTTTCACCACGGTTCCCGCTTGGACCTCGTGATCGTACTGGCGAATCAGCCTCTCCTTGGAGCACACGTTCCACCGGCCCATGATTTCCAGCAGCGAAGCTGTGAGATCTCCGACAGACTCCAGAAGCGGCTCCTCATGAGTCGGAGCCTGCCATCGGGCCGTGAGCCGCATCCTGGGTCCGTTGTGGAGAAAATCCAGGGGAAGCAATCCCGCAGTCCTGTCTTCCCAGAGTACTCTGAAAAATCCGTCGTCCGTGAATTCGCCGAGATCCGTGGCTTCCACATCCAGAGATGTGGCCAATTCCATGAATTCGTCAAGTTTGTCCGGGGGGACAGCTACGGTCATGCGCTCCTGCGCCTCCGACAAAAGAATCTCCCAGGGTTGAAGACCGGGATACTTGAGAGGAGCCCTGTCCAGGTGAAGGACCGCTCCTCCGGATTCACGGGCCATTTCTCCCACGGATGAAGACAAGCCTCCCGCTCCGTTGTCCGTGATGGAATGATACAGGCCTTTGTCCCTGGCCATGAGGAGGAAGTCGGTCATTCGTTTCTGGGTTATGGGGTCTCCGATCTGCACTGCACTGACCGGAGAACCTTCGTGCAATTCCTCGGAAGAAAAAGTGGCGCCGTGAATCCCGTCCTTGCCGATGCGGCCTCCCGTCATGATGATGCGGTCCCCGGGACGGGCCTGCTTCACGTGTGCGGGTCTGCCGTCGATCTGGGCGGGCATGATGCCGCCGGTGCCGCAGTAGACCAGCGGCTTGCCCAGATACCGCTCGTCAAATACCACGGCTCCGTTTACTGTCGGTATGCCGCTCTTGTTCCCTCCGTGCTCCACTCCCTCCCGGACTCCCTCGAACACGCGACGCGGGTGAAGCAGCCTTGGGGGGATATCACCTTTGAAATCGGGCGGTGCGAAACAGAAGACGTCCGTATTAAAAATGAGACGTGCCCCCAATCCCGTGCCGAACGGATCGCGGTTTACACCCACGATGCCGGTGAGCGCCCCGCCGTACGGGTCTAGAGCAGACGGCGAATTGTGGGTCTCCACTTTCACCACAAGATTCCAGTCTTCATCGAATCGGATCACACCGGCATTGTCTTTGAATACTGAGAGACAGAAGTCCTCGGGCCCAAGTTCCTGCCGTATTTTTTCCGTGGCCCCCTGAATACAGGTCTTGAACAGGCTGTCTATTTCCCGGGAACAACCGTCTTCGTAGTAATCGATACGAGCGTTGAATATCTTGTGTTTGCAGTGTTCCGACCACGTCTGAGCAAGCACTTCCAGCTCGCAATCCGTGATTTCCGATCCGAGCCCGGCCTCCCCACGCACTTTCAAGAACTGGGGGGTCTGGTAATAGGCCCGAATCGTCTGCATCTCTTCCAGGCTCAGTGCCAGCACCCCTTCCCTGCTGATACGCACGAGTTCGTCTTCGTTCACGTCCAGATTCACTGTTCTCACTAGGGTCTCGGCACGGGAAGTTATCTTGGGCGCCGTCACGGTGCTTCGATCGTCTCCGGCCGCGTACAGGGTTCGAGTTTGAATGAGATCGTTGGCAAGCAGGTCGCGTGCTATCGTTTCCGCGTGCTCCCGTGACAGCCGGCCTGTGATGAAATACAGTTTGCGCGTGTAAACCCCGTCACCGGGGGCAAATCGTATGCCCAACGTTCGTTGAACAGCCTCGCGTGCGGTTCTCCCGACGTTGTCCGTAACGCCGGGCCGGAATCCCACTTCAACGAGCCAATCGAAAGGAATGTCCAAAGGCGTGTCAATAGAGGCTTCCTGGATGACCGGATCCCTGAACACTTCTTCGACGATGGTTTCCAGGTCTTCCCGGCTCAACTCCCGATCTATGACGAAGCCGTCCGCTACTCGCAGATTTTGGATATCAAAGCCAAGGTCGGATTTTATTCTCGCCATCATTCTGCGACCCGGAGGGTCGGGTAGCGAGGACTTGAGACAGACTTCCACTTTGTGCGGCATACCGATCATCCTTCAGATTTGCATGTACGAAGCAACGGACCGATTCCGTCGAGCTTCAAGATTTTAGCACTTCTCGAAAATTGTGTCGGATTCTCTCATAATTCTCGCCTGTATTCCGTTGGTCCAATCGTGTCATTGCGAGGAGCGAAACGACGAAGCAATCTGAGTTTTGGCCAGTTAGAGCCAGTGCCAAAAGTTTTGACCGTTTCTGCCGCCCTGTCAGAGGGCTGTCGAACGAAGGTTTAACGGCCTTGCGTTGTCCGGAGTGAGGGGAGCCCCCTGATAGGGCACCTACCGATCGGACATTTCTTTTGGCAACTGCTATAGAGATTGCTTCGGGCTTTGCCCTCGCAATGACAATCCTTCAATCTCTTCGCGAAATCAAATCCGACATTACTTTTGAGAATCCCTATATGTCTCTCGTAATGCTCATGCGCTGTCAAAAAAAATGAGATTGGGAGGACCCTTACAAGAGGCGCCTCCCCGATTTCACATATATCAAAGGGCTCTGGTTCAGGACCCGAAGAACACCCGAAATAAAACTTTACCGAATCCGGACAGTTTTGAAAAGCGGCTCCGATTATATCTATGCGGACAAAACGATTCTGGCGTCGAGGCACTGAGCGGACGCGGGCGAAACGAGCACGGGATTGATGTCGATGGAGCTTATCTCCGGGAATCGAACCATGAGATGAGCCACGCGGCCTATGGCATCCTTCAGGGCCTCGCGATCCACCGGAGGCCTGCCCCGCAAGCCCCTGAGAATTTCAGACCCCGGCAGATCGTCTATCATCTGCTCGATCTCTCCTTCCGATAAGGGCGCTATCCGGATACTCGTCTTCTGGAATAATTCCACTAAAATTCCCCCATGGCCGAGCAACACCACCGGGCCAAAATGGGGATCTCGTTTTCCGCCCACTATCAGTTCGAGGGTGCCTGGCGTTCGCTGTAACATAGGTTGAACGAGGACTCCGTGCAGGCCTGCTTCCTTGGACGAACCGAATCGTTGAAACATGTCGGTTGCAGCGGCCTGCACCGCGTTTGGGTCCGAAAGGCCGAGTACGACTCCACCGACGTCAGATTTGTGCGACACTGCCTGAGCAATGACCTTCACCGCGTACGGTCCGGGCATTTCAGCGACACGTTCTGCAAGGCGGTCGGGGTCCCGAAAAACCCGGTATTCGGGAATCGACAATCCCGCGGCTCCGATAATGTGCAAGGCCTCATGAAGAACGGGTGACCTGTTCTCTCGAGACGTTGCAGAAATTGATGCCGCGATTGCCTCGTCATCGGGAGGAGGCTGGGGCGAGCACATCCGATGATTACAAGCAAGGAAATCCCTGTGGCGATGGTAGGCGATGGAAGTGTCCAGAGCCAGCACCGCCCGCTCGGGACTCATGAAAATGGGAAAATCAAATTCCTTGTGCAACCGTGACAGCTCGAACTGTTCGGTGGAAACGCTCATGGCCACCGGTTTGGCATATTTGTGGGAAAGATCCGCGGCCGATTGCAACAGTTTGCGAGAAGCTTCCCCTTCGATTGCAGAGAAATACGTGTGCAGAAACAGGATGCCATCGATATTGTCCTGCTGGATTGTGTGTTCGATTATGCGAACATATACGTCGAAGTCGAACAAGTCGCCCAGGTCCAAGGGGTTTGAGAGGCGTATGACGTCAGCCCTGAGATGTTTCCTGATTTCGGATAGGAAATCCTCGCCGAACGGAGGCAGATTGAATTTGTACAGATACGCAGCGTCCGCAGCCATGACCGCATGTCCGCCGGAGCGGGACACGATGGCAAGGTTTCTGCCCTTCATCTGAGGCAACTGGAGAATTTTCACGAAATGCAGGTAATTCTGCATATCTTGGTATCGCACGATGCCGGCCTGACGAAATGCCGCGTCCAGCACCTGGTCGTCATTTGCGAGCGCTTCGGTGTGTGACTGCGCAATGTAGCGGCTGAGCGAACCTATGTTTGCCTTGTGCACGACGATGGGTTTTGGGGAGCGTCGCGCAATGTCGGTCAAACGGCGGCCGTCGTTCACCGATTCCAGGTACAGGCATACGACGTCAGTTTCCGGGTCTTCCACAAAATATTCCAAGACGTCGTTTTCATCGATATCCAGCTTGTTTCCGATTGCTGCGAACTTGCTGTATCCGAGTTGTTCGCCGTCGAACATGTTCAGGAATGACAGCGCCACTCCGCCGCTCTGGGCTATAATCCCCACACTACCCCGCCGGAACACGTTCTGCATGGTGGTGAACGGCGTGACCAGTCCATTGGACGCATTCATGATGCCAATGCAATTGGGACCGATAAACCGCATTCCATATGTTCGGGCAATTCGCTGCAGGGCTGCCCCGAGTTCCTTGCCCTCCTCATCCAGCTCGCCGAACCCTCCGCTCTCGATGATGGCTCTCCGGATTCCCTTGCGGCCGCATTGCTCGAGCATGTCCGGTATCGACCGTGCAGGGGTCAGGATTACGGCAAGGTCCACGGGTTCGGTTATTTCGTCCAAGGAAGTGTGAATTCTTCTACCGAACATGATTCCGCCCTGGGTTCCCACCAGATGGATCACTCCCGTAAATCTGAATTCAAACAGATTTCTCGCGATCTCCTTTCCCAAATTCATAGGCCGGGTGGAAACGCCGATCACCACGACCGACGACGGGCAAAACAGCTCTTTCACGGTATCCTCTCTTCGCTGTAGCCTGGTGTTCCGCTTTCGGATAGTTTGGTCATAGAGACACCTCTGATCATACCGAAGCCGATGAATCTCCCCTATTGGTTTCGTCCGGAAGAGATTTCAACATACCCCTGGACCATCCCCTTGAAAAGAATTTTCTCAGATTGAACCTCAAGGCACGTCTACAGCCTGAACGCATGATGAGCGGCGCCGATGAGTGCCGCCATATTCGTCAGGATCACGTGTACGGGTATTCGGGCAAGCAATTCCCTGAAGCGGCCTTTATCCACAAAAGCCACCATGAATGCGCCTTCCTTTATTTTTTGGAGGATACGAGGCGGAATGCCACCCCCCAGATAGATTCCTCCTGTAGTCAGTCCCGTGAGAGCAATATTGCCGGAAACCGAACCAAGCATGGACACAAACAACTCCAACGTATGCACGCAGAGCGGTTCTTTTTCCACAAGAGCAGATTCCGTAATCGCCGCGGACGGATCTTCATGTTTCATCCGGTCCGTAAGCCATGCCGGTTCCTGTTGCCCGCTCGATTCCCTGAGCCACCGGTATACGCTGTGTATGCCGGGTCCTGAAATGACTCGATCCAGACTGACATGGCCGTACAGACTCCGGAGATATCTCCAGAAGGCCACCTGCTCTTCCGTGACCGGCGCAAAATCCGCATGGCCCCCTTCGGAGGGAAGAGGGAACATCTCTCCGTTTCTCCTGTGAACGAGAGAGATTCCCAGCCCGGTTCCCGGAGCCACAATTCCTACGGTTCCGTGCAGGTCCGCCGGAGCTTCGTTCAGGACGTATATATCCGAATCGTCGAGAATGGGAATAGCGTACGCCGTAGCAGTAAGATCGTTGACAAGTTTTACCTTTTCCCACTTGAATCTCTTCTTGACATCCTCTTCTGACGCCTCCCATTTCAGTTGGGTAATCTTGGACTTTCCCCTCAGTACAGGACCGGCAACTCCGAAGCACGCAGATTCAATTGTGCCGGAATACGCTGCGATGAAATCGGCGATCATTTCGCTGAGATCTGTTGCGTCCACGCTCGAATACGATTTCATGACAAGCAATTCTGGCTTGGGCTCTTTTTTGCGAAAGAGCCCGAGATTGGTTTTCGTGCCGCCGATGTCCCCTGCGAGCGCAATCTTGGATTGGGGGTCTTGCATACACTCACCTCCGTGCTTGCCGGTGAATACCGGCCAAGAAAGTCCGGCCCGTGGCCGCGTCAGGTCACGGTTATCTTATATACAAATTTTACCCACTGATCTCCCCAAAAGCCGTCAGCAGCCAACCGAATCGGAAAACCGTGCTTGACGGGCAGCGTAGCTCCGTTGACCTGATAACAGAGCAGCAATCGGTCAGACAGAGCCTCTTCCAGCGAAAATTTTTCCACTTTCTTGTAATTGCCGGGGGGCCCTTGAACGAGAATGTATCCGGTTTGCGCCCGCGGCCTGGCCAGCCTGAGTAATTCCCGCGTGCTGACGCCTTTCCATAGTCCGTTGTTTACG
Organism: Desulfomonilaceae bacterium; assembly: GCA_035319325.1. Classification (GTDB taxonomy): domain Bacteria; phylum Desulfobacterota; class Desulfomonilia; order Desulfomonilales; family Desulfomonilaceae; genus DATHCX01. The sequence goes on along the minus strand of DATHCX010000141.1, from coordinate 1,450 downwards.
AAGAAACCTCGGCAGATCATGAGGATCGACTTCTCGGTCCAGGGAAGCCGCTTCAGTGTGGGGTAATCCAATTCCAGCGGTTCTTCTACTTCTCCGTCCACCAGGAGCCGCCAGAGATTCATGTCTGCCTGATAATCTTCGAGACCCATTGTGCCGAATTCCTCAAGGGGCGTGATTTCGAGACGGCTCGAATCCAGGTCCGCTGGATTCTCATGTACGAGATCTTCTCTCCTCGTCCCCGCCGGAATCATCTTCTTGACGTTTTCGGCTCGAGCTTTCCCGATCAGCGACAAGAACCCGGACACAAGCGGCTCCGCACAAGATGCGATTGCAGCAAGCAAACCCATGAACTTTCTACGACTTACCATGCTTCCCTCCCTTTCGGACGACGTCGAAAGAGAAAATCTCGTTTTCGAGCCCGGTCGGAAAAGCGCACGGAGCAATTCATGTTATAGACCAACGACCGTTGCAATTGTTTTCAGGGTCAATCCGACCCGGCGCCAGGGGTTTGGTGTGGATCACTCCGAATTGGTGTGAGCTTCCTCGTTACAACGAGCCGAAGCCTGTGCGGCTTCGATACCCCGTTTGGCAAAGCGCGTGACAAATACCGTAACCAGGGTGGTGGCAAGGAGGCCTCCCCAAAAAAGAATCTGACCTGCAAGCCCGCTTTCTACCCGGCCCGTTGCAGCCTCTGTGAGAGATCTGGCGGCAGATCCCATATAAATGTACAGAAACTCTGCGGGCAGCATGCCGATCAAAGAGGCGAGAGCGTAATCCTTGAACGAAACCCGGGTCAAACCGAGACCGAAGTTGAGGAAATTGAATGGGACAAATGGGCTGAGTCTGAGAAGGAAAACAATCTTAAATCCTTCTTTTTCCATAGCCGCGTCCAATGCTGCGATCTTTTCGTAACGCGCCGCCCTAGGGATAATCCAATCCCGGGCGACTGTTCGTCCCACGAGAAAAGCGGCGCACGCTCCTAATCCCGCTCCAATCCAAACGGTCAGCAATCCCAGAGGTATCCCGAACAAGAATCCCGATCCGAGCGTCAGTACCGAGCCAGGCAAGAAGAGTACCGCGGCTATGACATAGAAAATTATAACCAGCACCGGTCCCCACGCACCGAGATCCTGCACGTATTCCAGAATTGCCAGGAGGGAATGTTTGACGGGCAGGAACCACAATGCTGCAGCAATCGCTACGATCACCGGGACCGCAATCAAGACTCGAGAGCGTTCTTTGATTCCGGAAACCTTCATTCCTCACCAGGTCATCGTCTCCTTGGACGGCCCGTCCTCAGCCAGTTGCATTCCGAAGCTACAACAGATGACGTCCTGCACATATGTTGAGACCGCAATCATACGAATGCGCGTTAAAAAAAGCGAGATCGGGAAGGCACTTCTTGTAACGCCTCAGTTACGGACGGGAAAAGGCTGTCATTGCGAGCGCA
>DATHCX010000140.1:0-9770 GCA_035319325.1 Desulfomonilaceae bacterium | reverse complement strand
ACGCGACAGCCCCCTCAAAATTGAGCGCGGTCTAAACCGGCTTTGGAGCGAGGGAGGACTAATGTACGCCCCCCCGATCGAATAACAGGATACCGACATGTCAGACCTACAGATCTCTCTGACTCTGATAACTTTTGCGGCAGTGATCGTGCTTATCGCCTTCGACTTGATCGACATGGCGTTAGCGGCACTGCTTGGGGTGTGCATCTTCCTGGTCTTAGGGATATTAGAGAATTATGATGTAGCGGCAGCATTCCGAACTGCGGGGGCCCCGGTGGCCCTTTTGTTTGGTGGCATGGTCGTGGCTCGAGTTCTTGCAAAAACCGGCATATTCGAACGTGTGGGAGACTTGTATCTACGTGCGACTCGAGGCAGTGGGAAGCGTTTCCTGTTATTACTGGTGCTCATGGTTGCCGCCACGTGCTCAGTGTTGCCCAACGCCACGACAGTGATTCTTCTAGCCCCAGTGATTATTCGCGTGGCAAAGGAGCTTAAGTTAGATTTTGTGGGCCCGATGATACTTACGGCAATCGTTAGTAATTCTGCCGGTATGCTCACTCTTGTCGGCGATCCCGCTACATTCCTGGTCGGCAGTTCAATCGGCATGACTTTCGGCCATTACCTGCAAAAAGTCAGTCTTGGTGGTTTGCTCGCAGTTTTCATGGTCATACCGCTTCTCCCCGTGCTGATGCCCCAGATCTGGCGTGCCCGCTGCAGACTCCCAGACGAGCAATCTAAGGCTCCCATTGAGCACCCCTGGTTTGTGGCTCTGGCGTTGTCTGTCCTCGGGCTGATGGTAGGTCTGTTCTTCATCGGGGAGCACTTGCCCACGCGGATCGTGCCTCCTGCCGTGGCTATTATAGGCGCCACGCTGGCTCTGCTGGTTATTTACACGGTGCGAATCGAGCCCTTGGATAACGTCATCCGAGATGTTGACTGGAAGACTCTGATCTTCCTCAGCGCGATTTTCTGTCTGGTCCAAGCATTCTCCAAGACCGGTCTGCTTCAGGGCATGGCCATCACGTTTTACAACTGGTTTGGCACCAACTTTGTTCTTGTGGCGCTTGCATTGCTGGGCGGTATCGGTGCAATGTCGTGCGTGCTCGCTAACATTCCGGTTGTTGCTGCTTCGCTGGTGATGACCAAAGGTTACTTCGTAGTAGCAGAAGCGGTACCCGATGCAGCACTTGCCGCCGGCTTTACGGATTGGCCAGCCGCGACGCTGCCCGTGTTCATCGCCATGATGTTTGGCGGGACTTTGGGAGGCAACGCCACTTTGATCGGCGCTTCGGCCAACATCGTAAGCGTCGGTATATGTGCAAAACACGGTCAGCATGTCAGTTTTGGGCGTTTCGTTCGTTATGGCCTGCCGATCACTCTAGCCCAGCTCGTAATGTCGGCGGTCTATGTAATCGGGCTTACATGGCTTGGGCGATAGACTTACGTATCTGAAAACAGGCAACCATAAGTTTGACTTCAGATCTCGATACTCAAGGCGTCGGCCGAGAATAAATTCCGCAGAAGGAGGTAAGCTTCAAAATGCATGTTACATGGCAACTAATTATCATTTGGTTGATCGTTGGCGCACTGGCCGGGTCCTTGGCAGGAATAGTCGTCAAACGCAGCAAGGGAGGGTTTGGAACAGCCGCCAACATTGGCATTGGTCTAGTGGGAGCCCTACTCGGAGGATTCTTTTTCAGGATCTTCCACATTGATCTCGGTCTGAGAAACATCGTAGTCAGCTTCGAAGATCTTGCAGAGGCATTTATCGGATCATTGATTTTTCTCTTGGGTCTATGGCTTATTCGCAAGTACAGAGCTTAGATCTCATCCTTTGGCATGATGGATGCTGTTGCCGTACCTGCCAAGTGGAAAAACGTGTCGGAAGTTTAACGGATTGGCCTGATGAAACCCGAAACAATTCCCCCGCGTATTCACGTTTTGGCCAAGCCGACTGGTTCGGTTTGCAACTTGAACTGCTCCTATTGCTTCTATCTTGGCAAGGAACTTCTCTATCCCGGAAGTGCCTTTCGCATGAGCGATGAAGTGCTTGAAAAATACGTATCCCAGCTAATCGACTCCCACCACTCTGACAAAGTGACGGTTGCCTGGCAGGGTGGCGAACCGACCCTCATGGGCGTCAACTTCTACCGACGGGCCATTGAGCTGCAGGAGAAATATCGCAGGCCGGGCATGGCTTTCGAAAACACCATGCAGACAAACGGCACCCTGCTAAACGACGAATGGTGCGAGTTCTTTCGAGAGAACGACTTTCTTATAGGTATCAGCATCGACGGACCACGACAACTGCATGATACATATCGGAAGGACAAAAAAGGTCGGTCGACATTTGATAGGGTGATGAACGGTCTTCGATTGCTCCAGAAATATGGAGTTGAATACAATGTTCTGGTCACTGTCAACCGCATAAATGCTAACTACCCACTCCAAGTCTACCGCTTTCTTCGTGATGAAGTTGGCGCTAGCTGGATGCAGTTTATTCCCTCGATCGAACGTCTCATCGATGGAGAAGTCACTCCATACCAGCAGGGGGCAACCGTATCGGATCGAACGATAGAGTCCAAACAATGGGGTAGTTTCCTGATTGCCATATTCGATGAATGGATTGGGCACGATGTAGGCAAGATATTTGTGCAAACTTTCGAAGCTGCGGTTCGCAGCTGGTTGGGTATGCGCTCGACCGGCATGTGCGTTTTCGATCCCATCTGCGGTCACGGGCTCGCCCTTGAGCATAACGGCGATCTGTACTCTTGCGACCACTTTGTCGAGGCTGGGTATTTGTTGGGCAACATAAGCCAGGGCCACATGATCGACCTGGTCGGGTCCGAGCAGCAAAGAAAGTTTGGCCAAGACAAGTGGGAGGGACTTCCACGTGCCTGTCGAGATTGCAAGGTGTTCTTTGCCTGCCACGGAGAATGTCCTAAGAACCGATTTCTCACCACAACAGATGGCGAATCTGGACTGAACTACCTGTGCGCCGGCTACAAAGCCTTTTTTCAACACATCGACAGACCGCTACAGATCATTTCCCAGCTGATGCGCAGCGGTCTGCCGGCTGCGCGAGTGATGCAGGTCCTAGCTGAGGAACAAACTAAGCAGGCGGAGGCTGTTCCTAAAGCCGGCCGCAATGAATCCTGCCCTTGCGGTAGCGGTCTGAAGTTCAAGAAATGCCATGGCCGAACGGGAAGCACATGACGTTCAAGATCTTTCTTCACGGTCTCGATCCCAGACTCGGGAAGGGGCTCCGGAACATAACCGCGCCGGAACAGCCTTGACCGACGCAAATATCCCACATGGATCACACTGTAAAGGAGGCTCCGTATGGCAGAACAGAAGAAGCCGAACATTCTCGTCATCTGGGGTGACGACATCGGCATCACCAACCTCAGCTGCTACTCCGACGGTTTGATGGGGTATCGCACACCCAACATCGATCGTCTCGCAAAGGAGGGCATCCGATTTACCGACTATTATGGAGAACAGAGTTGTACGGCGGGTCGGGCATCGTTTATCACCGGGCAAAGCCCGTTTCGCACCGGGCTGACCAAAGTGGGTTTTCCGGGAGCGGACCTAGGACTGCGTGGGGAGGACCCGACTATCGCTGAATTGTTGAAGCCACTGGGGTACGCCACCGGCCAGTTTGGCAAGAATCACTTTGGAGACAAAGACGAGTTCCTGCCTACCAATCACGGCTTCGACGAGTTTTTCGGCAACCTCTATCATCTTAACGCGGAAGAAGAGCCGGAGCATCGCGACTATCCACCTGAGAAAGACTTCCCGAACTTTCGTAAGAACTTTGGTCCCCGGGGGGTAATCCGGAGTTATGCGGATGGGAGAATCGAGGACACAGGTCCGCTAACCAAGAAGCGCATGGAGAGGGTTGACGAAGAATTTCTCGCGGCTGCGCTCGAATTCATTGACCGTCAACATAAGGCTAGCACCCCATTTTTCTGCTGGTTCAACACGACCTGGATGCACTTTCGGGTACGCCCGCCGAAGGAGATACTCTGTCAGTCCGGGCGGTGGCAGTCCGAGTACCACGACGTGATGATCGAGCACGATAAGCATATAGGCTTGCTACTGGACAAACTTGACGAATTGGAGATTGCCGAGGACACCATTGTCTTGTACAGCACCGACAACGGCGTGCACATGAACACCTGGCCCGACGGTGGCATGACCCCCTTCCGCAACGAGAAAAACTCCAACTGGGAGGGCGCTTACCGCGTGCCTTCTCTGGCGCGCTGGCCGGGCAAGTTTCCATCAGGCGTGGTCTCCAACGAAATCATGAGTCACATGGACTGGTTGCCCACGCTGTTGTCAGCAGCCGGAGAACCGAACATCATAGAAAAGCTCAGGGCAGGCCATCAGGTGGGCAAGAATACCTTCAAGGTGCATCTCGACGGACACAATTTTCTGCCCTACTTGACCGGTGGAGAAAATAAGGGTCCGCGGGAAGGATTTTTCTACTTTTCGGACGACGGCGATCTGACGGCGCTACGCTACGACAACTGGAAGCTGGTTTTCAAGGAACAGCGCATGGCAGGCACCTGCCAGATCTGGGCGGAGCCATTTGTGGAGTTGCGTGTGCCGAAGATGTTCAACCTGCGTACCGACCCATTTGAACGTGCAGACATCACCTCAAACACATACTGGGACTGGGTTATCGATCATGCGTTCTTGGCCCTACCGGCTCAGAAACTCGTGGGTGATTTCCTCATGACATTTAGGGAGTTCCCACCGCGCCAGAAGGCGGCGAGTTTCACTATTGACCAGGTGATGGAGAAGCTCCTCAAAGGTTATCCTGACTAAATTTTTGCTGGGAGCAGGCGACTCGGGTCATCCGAGTCGCCATCGGAAGGACCGGTCTGCTTCCACATTTCATCCCAACATCTTGGACGCAAATGAAAGAACTCTTTAGGGCTGCGGTTCACGCTTTCGAGGCTGTAGCGGTACTTGTACTGATATTAGGGCCGTCATCTCTATGGGACTTTGATAGCTCTCTCTTGGAAATACGGGAGAATTGAAAGTATGGACAACCCCATCCTCCTCACATTCGTCACACTGACGATTTTCAGCCTCATGCTCGCCATGGGGATTAGCCACTCTTTTCAAGAGCTCACATCCCTGTGGCGTCGGCCTGAATTACTTCTCCGATCGCTTGTCGCTGTAATTGTTCTGGTTCCCGCTGTTGTGGGCCTACTATTGTGGGTGTTTGAATTACCACACGCAGTAGCCGCAGGCCTCGCTGTTTTGGCCGCAGCGCCGGGTGCCCCGCTCACTTACAAGAGGTCACAGATGGCGGGTGGCGACCTCGTGTATACCGCCAGCCTGCAATTGACGATGGCTTTGCTGGCTGTCGTGATTACACCGCTCATCCTGGCCATTTTTTGTACTCTTTTTGAATTGGGTTCAGGGCTTGTGAGCCCTTTCAAGGTGGTTAGACAAATCGCCGTGGTCACATTCTTGCCGGTGATCACCGGTCTACTTGTCCAGCACTTCGCACCGGCGTTCGCTGATATCATTAGTAAGCCTTTGCGAATGCTCGCCAATATACTTTTTATAGTGCTCTTGACGCTGCTTGTCATTCTGCTTGTTTTTTCAACTGAATTTAGGATGAAACTGAATCTGGGTGGGCTGCCCACTGCGGCAATCATAATAATGGCCGGAGGCTCCTTGGCCATTGGCCACCTATTAGGCGGCCCTTCCCCGGAACATCGTTCCTCCCTCGCTATCGCCAGTATTGCGCGCAATTTGGGTCTCGCCCTGTTCATTGCTGGACTATCGGATTACGGACAAAACTTCATTCCCACGATCTTGACCTATATGGTGTTGGGTGGGCTTATGGCCGTGCCTTACGCAGTCTGGAGCAAGTGCAAACAACATAGTCAGAAGAAGGGATGAAACCAGAATAATAACGGTTTGCGAGATCTATATCGAAATGGAATGCGAGATAGTCATTCCCAGCGCTCACTCAACAGGGGACTGGATATGAACACAGACGAGAATGTCACAAAACCGAAAATGAGAAATGAGTTCGCCAAAGAGCGCACGAGGGAATCTGCCGACCGAACACTCAATGCGTGGATTCGCACGTCCATTTCCTTGATTGGTTTCGGATTTGCCATAGCTAAGGCCTATGAATAGGTGGAAACAGGTTACGAGGGATGGACTGGAAAAATACTCGACCCTTTCCACGATACCGATAGTGAACGCGAATATGCCTATGACGCCAAGACGAAGAGCACCGGCAAGCTTGTCGAAGCCCTCAAGGAGGCCCCCAAGCGCGGCTGGCTCGTTGTGGACATGAAGGAAGACTGGAATACCATCTTTCGGCCCGAGTCGAGGTAACTCGTGGAAGGGCGATGTGGGTTCAGCCATCTGACAACGCCCGTGCAGACCGAGCGCCGAGGTTAGCTGGTTATGTATGGTGCACAGGAGGCTCGCTGCGGGTGATGGGAGGCGTTGGAGCCGTCTGGACGGTCGTCTACGCCTTGATGGGAATCGCCGCCTGGATCGTTTGGCGTAGCGCTTCTGCAGATAAAGATGAACATGAAGATGATATTGCAAATCAAACACGGATTAGGATTGCGTGGTCGGAGCGATCAGCTGAATTGCAGCAGGCGGAAGGAAGCTCTTGCTATGCCATGACGTTTGACGGTCAGCTCATAAAGAAAGAATCTCTGGAGACGCGAAATGATTGGTATCACAAATGAAAGCCTAGGCCGGAATCAGAATTTTTCACGGTGGATGGTACTTCTCGAGGGCGTTGTTTCAGCAGGATTTGGCATTCTCATATTATATTACCCATCTAAGACCTTTGTTGCGTTCTTGGCAGCTCTTGGATGGTTTTGGATCTTAGAGGGGTTCTTGGGCCTTATAGGACTGGTGGCAGGGTTGCCTGTCGGTTCCAAATGGAGGATTGGTCTGATGTGGGGATTGTTGAGTGTAGTGGCTGGCATGTTTGTGCTCAACCAGCCTCTCATAAACGAATACCTAACCAGGAAGTCACTCGTATACATGGTGGCTTTGATTATCATAGTTGCCGGGGTTATCGCTGTGTTCACCGCAAATCGGTGGAGTAACAACCACCGAAGCAAATGGGGAATCATAATTCTGCCCTTGCTTTTCGTCATTCTCGGAGTCGTCCTATTGGTCACACCGTATATCTCGTTCTACATCATTATGTTGCTAACAGGGACGATCTGCTTAACTTTCGGATTGATCATGATTGTATACTCGGCCCTGATGCACGGCGGGCTAGCTCGAGGACTAAATGAGTGACGCAGACCAAAAGTTCCCGTGACAGGCGTTCGGATGGTTCGCATCGTGTACTGTGGCGTGACCTAGGAACTACGAAACAGACTTATTGTCGATAAAGAAATGAGGGTGCAACAGGGGAGCATGCATTTGACCGGCCTTCTGCAGATGCCGGACTGTGAGGAGTTTATCGGTGAAACATATTGCATTGGGCGTGATGACTTTGATGATCCCACTCGTTAGCCTCAGCGCTGTACATACACAACAAGCTGATAACACTACAGGTTGTGAGAACCTGGTCAAATACATGCATGAGGCTCGGAAGATCGCGCGCGAGTTCAAGAATCCGGAACGGAAGGAACGCCTACTTGAATTGAAAGGGAATTATGCCGAGAAGCTTAGAGATACTTCGAAAAATGCTCGCAGAGCGGCGGCACAATGGATCGCTGCACTGGATAGAGCTGACCAAAAGATCAAATCAGGAAAGATGGAAGATAGCGCTGTTTTCGACGTGCTACGTTTTAGAAACTGGGCATTGGGCTCGTGTGGATTCAACGCGGAAGAAGTTGGCTTTAGATCAATTACTGGAGGAACAAGTGAAACAAATAATCTTACTGTCGATTGTCATCATGGGTTTCGGCCTGTTGGGAGATGTTTATGGAGATCCGCTTTCGTTTGTGAACCATACTGACCTAGCGGTGATGACGTCGGATGCTCCCACGCCGTCAAGCTCACCGGCCCAGTTGGCAAGACGGAGCGATGGGTGCATTTGTTGTCGAAATACTCATCGCGGGGTGACACGATGCAAGTGGCGGACTCGTTGGCGTTGCCGTCTCGTCGGTGGCCATTGTGTCGAACAGAGCATCCCAAAGGCGCGATGAACATAAACCTCAATCAGGGCGGACAACAATTCCGCGCGAACTAGCCGGTTTTGAAAGAATCGCAGGATTTGCGGAAACTCACTATGTCTTGAAGTGTTGTTCCAGAATCAGCGGTCTGATTTTGTGGAGGTACTGTTCCGAAAAGGAGCAAATGACCGGGAAAGAAAAATGCAGTGGAGAAAATGGTCGAACAGACGACAGAGCAGCTTTGGTGAAAATTTGAGAAGTGGAGGCACGAAATGGCACCGGGTATCCTGATTAATAAATTCGAGAACATCGTTGTCACTTCTCTTATGGTAATGATGGGGATCGTTGTCTTGCTTGCCACCGTGGAACTGGGTTGGATCCTGATAAAAGACATCATGAAGCCGCCCATATTGCTTCTCCAAATCGAAGACTTACTTGAATTATTTGGACTTTTCTTGCTCGTGCTTATCGGAGTGGAGCTTTTCGAGACGATCCAAACTTACTACATGGAGAGAGTCATTCGGGTGGAAGTTGTGGTCACCGTGGCCATCATCGCCATCGCCCGCAAGGTGATCATTCTAGATTACAAGACGCTTTCAAGCTTTACCTTATTGGATGTGGGAGGGGTGATACTGGCTCTCGCTATAGCCTACTACCTGATCAAGAAAGCTGGTCATTGCCAGTGTGCCTCACCAAAGACAAAGCCATGACAGAGGTACGAACGATCTTCGGCTGCATAGACATCCTTGGAGTTGGATGTATTTGATGAAAAGGGCCATGATCATGGCCACAAAACTCAAGGTGCCACTGGCCGTGGATTTTGGGCATGGGGATGTCATTGCGCCGTTAGAGAGAAGAGCGATTGTCAATCGGGTGAAGGAGGTGCTTCGAGGCGGTGTGTATGAACTCTTTTGAGATGTGGTGCATGATTCCTGGGCCGGCCAAAAAGAATACCTTCATCTTTTACACAAGTTGGAATTAGGGTGGGGTCGCACTCAGTGAGTTGTTGAAGCCGATTCGGGTTGCTGACCCCATAGCAACGCAAGTCGATCATCGGAAGGAGCCCCGCTTTTTTTGTGGATTTCTGGGAGTAAATCTCCCCAAAATAAAGGCGATATTATACTTGACATACCGTAAATGGTGTGGCAGAATGAACTTAAATAAGGGGGACTGCCATGAATTCAGTATTCACTCAGCCACATTTTTACAACGAAGACGCCGCGTACGCGTACGTCGAGTCTTTGCTTTGGCCTAACGGCCCCGTTTGCCCTCATTGTGGATCTACTATTCACATCAAAAAATTGCAAGGGAAGACCACCAGAAAAGGGCTGTACAAGTGCTATGATTGCTTTAAGCCGTTTACTGTGAAGATCGGAACTATCTTTGAAGACAGCCATATTCCCATGCACAAATGGGTTCAAGCAATTCATCTCGTTTGCGCGTCCAAGAAAGGGATAAGCTCTAACCAGCTCCACAGAACTCTTGGTATTACCCTGAAGAGTGCTTGGTTCCTTAGTCATCGCATCAGAGAAGCAATGAGAGGTGGAGATTTAGCGCCCTTTGGCTCAAATGGTGGTATTGTCGAGTCTGATGAAACTTTTCTTGGCCCCGAACCTGGAATACCAGTAAGACGTGGATACA
>DATHCX010000139.1:0-12499 GCA_035319325.1 Desulfomonilaceae bacterium | reverse complement strand
GATACCTGTGAGCGTTCAATACCGTTGCGCTTTCAAAAAAGTAAGATTGGGGGGATCCTCTTTGCAAAGAGTGTCCCGCCCAAGCCTTCTTCCAGAAACTTCTATCATGCGCCGGCATCTGCATTTCCTCAGTGGAAATGCAGATGCCGGGGAGTGCTAAAAGTTCTTGAGGCGGGGTTCGGAGAGGAACGTCTTACAAGAAGTTCCTCCCCGATTTCAAGTATTTGAAAACGCATTGGTATAACTCGATTCCGGGCACAGGCTGGGGGCACTCCTTCGCTGCGGACGACGCAGAGCCGTCTCATCACTGCGCTCAGGAGAGCCCCCAACCCTGGAATCTCATACATCTTGTGGCGAATGCGTATTACAAAGAAGGTCCCCTCAATTTCGCTTCTTTGACCGCGAATGAGCATCCATGCCGGAGTCCCCGTGCCGGAGATCTCCGAATCCACTTATTTGGACGGAAACGTGACGCAAGACACCTATTACATCGAAACATACGGATGTCAGATGAACGAGCACGACTCGGAAAAGATGTCACGCATGCTGGAACAAATGGGCTTCAGACCCGTTTCGGAAGCTGAACAGGCCGATGTGGTGATTATCAACACGTGCTCCATACGAGAAAAGGCCGAACACAAGGTTTACAGCGCTCTGGGCACTCTCAAGTCTCTCAAGACCAAGAATCCTGCAATGGTCACCGTCGTTTCAGGATGCGTCGCTCAACAGGAAAGAGGCCGTCTCCTAAAGAAGGTTCAGCATCTCGACGCAGTTGTCGGAACCCATCGCATAGCCGATCTCCCTGAAATAGTGGAACGGATACGAGCTTCGCGCTGCCGAATCGAACGAACCGAATTTTCGCCGGACGTGAAATCTCTTCACCTGCCCGGTTCCGTGAAGAATCCGGCTGCAGTGTGTTCGTACGTGACCATTATGCAAGGTTGCTCGAATTTCTGCTCCTATTGCGTCGTTCCATTCACCCGGGGACCCGAACAGAGCCGGCCGGCTGCAGAAATCGTGAAAGAAGTTGAAAACCTTGTTGAAAAAGGCGTTCGAGAGGTGACGCTTCTCGGGCAGAACGTCAACGCGTACGGCAAAGATTTAAACGGAAGAGGCACCGCTCATTTTGCTTCTTTGCTCGAAAAACTGGACGCAATCCCGCGCTTGCAGCGGATTCGATTCACGACGTCCCATCCGAGGGATTTCCACGAGGATCTGGCGAGGGCCATGTCCGAGCTGAAATCCGTGTGCGAACATATTCATCTTCCGCTTCAAACCGGTTCGGACCGAGTCCTGACCGCAATGAAAAGGGGTTACACTCGGGAGCAGTACTTTGACAAGATTCGCCTGCTCAGAACCTGGATACCGGACGTGGCTGTGACCGCCGACATAATCGTGGGATTTCCAGGTGAAACCGAAGAGGACTTCGAACTGACCATGTCCGCCCTGGAACAAATCCGTTTCGATCAGATCTTTTCCTTCAAATATTCGCCCCGACCGGGAACCCTCGCCCGGACTCTGCCGGATCAGGTGCCCCAAAACGTTAAAGTGGAAAACCTCGCTCGCGTACACGCGCTGCAGGACGCAATCACGCAGGAATACCATCGAAAGGCTGAAGGCACGGTGGAAGAAATTCTCGTGGAAGGCCGCCGGGAATCAGGCCAATGGTACGGGAGGACCAGGAGGAACAAAGTGGCGAACCTGGAATCCTCCCATGACCTGCACGCGGGAGATCTGGTGCGTGTGCAGATCGTCAGAGGACTCAAGCATTCTCTTCTGGCAAAAGAGATTGACGCGTAAGACCAAGGCGTTTTCAAATGCGTGAAATCGGGGAGGAACTTCTTGTAAGAAGTGCCTCCCCGAACCCACCTCAAGAACTTTTAGCACTCGCCGGCATCTGCATTTCCTCAGCGGAAATGCAGATGCCGGCGCATGATAGAAGTTTCTGGGAGGGGGTTTGGGGGGACAGTCTTTACAAAGAGGGTCCCCCCAATCTTACGTCTTTGAAGGCGCATTCCTATAAGATAAGAGCAAACCGGACATGCGGCGGTCCGTTCGTATAAACGAATCTTTTCGGGTTGCACGTACGCGAAAGCGGCATATCGGAATCCAGGAAACGAAAGCAGGGGGAGGCACTTCTCGTAAGAAGTTCCTCCCCACATCCCACTGCTATCTATTGGCTTTTTTCAGGCCGAGCGCGTCCTGCGCGAGAATCATCTTCATGATGTTGGTGGCGCCTTCCAGGATTTTATACACTTTGCCGTCACGGAGTATCCTGGCTATGGGGTATTCATTTGAATATCCATACGCACTGACCACCTCGAGCGCGAGATTGGGAACTTCGTCAGCCGCACGGCATGCATAGAATTTTGCGAGGACGGTTTCCCGCATGTTGTTAAGCAGTCCTCGATCCTTCTGAATTGCGCATCGCCAAACCAGAGCTCTCGCGGCTTCCGTTTCTGCAACCATTCTGGCTATGACTTCCTGCACCATCTGGAACTCCGCGATGGGCTGGCCGAATTGGTTCCGTTCCGTTGCATACTTCACAGCTTCGTTTACTGCGGCCTGACAGGTTCCGACAGCTCCGGCGGCAGCGGAAAGCCGGGTGCTGATGAGTTCCTGCATAAGGTATCCGAACCCTTTTCCTTCTTCACCCAGAAGGTTTCCCGCGGGGATTCGCACGTCCTCCATGATGATTTCACCCGTCGGACAGGCCCAGAGCCCCAATTTGTCCTTTATGGCTATCGTGGAGACGCCGGGAGCAGCCATGTCCATGACGAATACGCTCATGCCTCTGTGTTTTGCCTTTTTATCGGTCATGGCGAATATGACCGACATGTCCGCGACAGGGCACCAGGTGATCCACATTTTGCGACCGTTCAGGACGTACTCGTTTCCATCCCTCACCGCGGTTGTGGCCATTGCAGCGGTATCGGAGCCGGCATCCGGCTCGGTGATGCCGAAGCAGCCGATCATCTTTGCGGATACGAGCTCCGGAATGTATTTCCTTTTGAGTTCTTCGGTCCCCCACTTGAGAATGGACATGGACGTGCCCATGGTCTGCATGTTGAAGGCCACCCGCAGCGACCCCGACACCCGGCCTATTTCTTCCGTGGCAATTGCGTGGGCAAGATAGCCCATATTGTTGCCGCCGTATTCTTCCGGGACAGGACACCCGAAAAGACCCAGCTCACCCATTTGGGTGACCAGCTCTCTCTGGAAGCGATGCTCGTTCTCGTCCTTGTCGACTACTGGAGCTATTTCGTTGTCGGCAAATTTGCGGACCATATCCCGAAGCATAATGTGCTCTTCGGTCAATTCGATATCATATTCGTCACTCATGCGTTTGGCTCCTCACGGAAAATTTTTGCGGAACTCATCTCGTTCCGGACCTGACACGGACAGACAAACGACTCTGGAACGCGTCTCCACCGATCGGGCCCCCGAAAAAACGTCTCGTATGCTGAATGCGCTACGAAGGGACGGCCTGAGGTGCCCTGCGGATTCTATACTTAGCAAATCATCTGGTTAAGCGTCAAGAAAGTAAGTTGCCGCGGCAGTCAAATGAACAAGAGAGGTTCATTCCTCTGAATTGCATGCACCGCCTGTCCCCAGGCATTTTGTGCGAAGTCAACCGGCAGAAAGGAAAATTTCAAGGAAGCCATGAGCGGCCCTCAATGGCCGGGCCCGCACAATTCGTGGAAAATGTCTTCTACCCGCTCTGCCATAACTGCGGCTTCTTCAGGTCGGTGGTGGTCGTATCCGGAAAGGTGGAGAATCCCATGAATGAGGAGATATAGGACCATTTCTTCATTGCTGTACCCGAGTTCGACCGCGTCATCCGCAGCCCTGTCCGTACAAATTACCACGTCTCCCAGTAGGTCCTGGTCTCCGACCTTCTCACCCTCTCTCTGTGAAAAAGACAGGACGTTCGTCGTTCCTTCTTTTCCGCGGTAGCGGTGATTCAGGTCTGCCATTTCCACTGCGTCCACCAGCGCGATGGACACGACAGCGGAGTTTCTACAATCCAAGCCTTCTAATATTCGCGCCGCTTTCTTCTGCAGATCTTCCTGATTTATTTCGATCCTTGTCTGTCTGTTGTCGATGAGAATCTCCATTTGTTTTTTCCTGAGCTTCGGCGGGATAATCAATTCTCGAATGCAGCATTCCCTGCAAAGCTCTCACGAAGGATTTCGTGATTGCGTGCAGATCCTTGAGCGTCAAGGTGGACTGGTCGAGCTGCCCTTCGCTGAACAGTCCCATGATGAGCGTCTGAACTCGTTTTTGTATTCTGGAAGGGGTCGGATCCGTAATGGTTCTGGATGCTGCTTCCGCCACGTCCGCGAGCATGACCAGAGCGGCCTCCTTGCTCTGGGGCCGCGGTCCGGGATACCGATACTTGTCTTCACTCACGCTTTGATGGGATTTCTCAGATTTTTCCAGCGCCTTTACATAAAAGTATTTGATGAGATACGACCCGTGATGCTGTTGAATGATGTCTATAATAGGCGGTCCCAGTCTGTGCTCCCGTGCCTTTTCCACGCCGTTTTTCACGTGAGCCACGAGGATCAGCGCGCTCATACTGGGTTCCAGTTTGTCATGCGGATTCGCTCCGCGGCCCTGATTTTCGATGAAGTACGTAGGCTTGGTTTTCTTCCCGACTTTTCCTATGTCGTGATAGTAAGCGCCCACCCGGGCAAGCAGGGGATTGGCGCCGATAAGCTCCGCAGCTGCTTCTGCCAGATTGCCGACCATGATGGAATGATTGAACGTTCCGGGAGCTTGCACGGACAGTTCCCTGAGAAGCGGGTGATTGAGATTTGCCAGCTCCAGGAGTTTGATGTTGGTCGTATATCCCAGCGGTTCCAGAAGGGGAGCCAATCCCGAAACCAGGAGTCCGGAAAGCAGACCGCCAAGGAATCCGAAGCTCACTTCGTACAGGTCATGCGTGGTGGTGAGCTGGCCGAGAGCCATCTTGATGGCCAGAATGGAAATCATGTTGCCGAATCCGACAACCAGTCCAGCCCGAAGCACAGACCTTCTGTCCGTTATGCGGGTCATACCGTGCAACCCGACAATCCCGGAAATGAAATAGAACGCGAATAGGTAAATGTCGCCTTCTACCGTCAAAGAGCCGGCAAGAGCGGCAAGCGCAGCGAAGATGAAAGCGATTTTCACATCCGCCATCAATGCGGTGAGCATGGCGCCCGTGGCCACCGGAGCAGCGTACAAAAGAGATCGTGCGTTCACGTCGTGCGCAGCGGTTAACATGAGAGGAGACAGTGAACTCACGAAGCGAACCATGATAATGGTTCCCAAAAGGAGCAAACATACCAGGAGGAGATCCTCCGTTTGCTGTCTGGCACGATCCAGATGCTTTTCCGAAAAATAAAACGCGAGCCGTAACAAGACCACGAGAATCAAGCAGAAGCCCACAAGAATGATGTAGCTGCTGTACGCGGGATTCGCCTTGTTGAGTCCCTCGAGTTTTTTCAGATGCCCTTCGTTGACGGGTTCCCCTTCTTTGACGATGGATTCGCCTTTGCCCACCTGGAAGTACACGGGTTTGGCTTGAGCCAGAGCTTCCTGTTTCAATGTGGAGCTTTTTTCGCGGTTATAATTGATATTCACGTTTATCAGATCACGAGCCAATCGGCGAATAGCGCGCGATAACCCCGGATCGAGGAGAGAATCCTTTTCCTCACGATTGATGAACTCTACCGATTCCGTAAGATCGAAAATGGTGCTGAGATCCTTTAACGGCACCATCTTCTCCTTGGGTTTGGATTTCACGTTCAGGAGAATCCCGTCTTTCCCGTCCCGCAAGACAAGCTCTCGGCTCTGGACTACTCCCTTGTACAACACCGGGACCACCAGCGAACGCAGGTCCGTTTGAATTCTCGTATTGAATCCGTTTGCTTTGAGCACGACGAAATTGGAAGGAGCGATGTTGGTACCAAGGAGATTCTCGAATCGGGTTCTCAGGGTATCGTCATCAATCGACCGGAAGATCTTCTGTCCACCGGGAGGATTGTCCGGCTGGGGCCCGGCCTGCTCTTTGGAGCGATCCTCTTCCCTCGCTGCATGTTCAGCTTCGGCCGTCAGGTATTCGGTCATAAAATTAAAGGCGGACACAATTCTGGCCTGCACGTCGTGAACCATTTCGTCATCGAAATCATATACGGGCCTGACGGACTTGAGCACTTCGTCCATGTTCTTGTTCGTAGCCGCTTCGTCGAAGACCTTGAAAGTGATGGGTGAAACAATCGTTTCCGACGCGGGCTCGCCGGAGGTGAGATTGTAAACCCGGAAAGCTTTCGGCGACATGAGAAACGCGGCTATCAGAGAAGTGCCTATGATGAGCGCCCAGCGCTGCCATTTTGGTTCGTTGATGCCGTCGAGCCACTGGGGCAGCCACTTTTCGGCGGTCTTGCGTACCTGATCCGCCCATCCTGCGTCTGCTTTCCTGGTCTTATCCTGACCTTTGGGTTTTTCGATAGATTCCACAGCGTCCTGCTTATTTTCGGGCCCGCACCTGTGCATGGGGCCTGTGTTCATATGCCTTTATGATTTCCTGAACAAGCGGATGTCGAACCACATCCAGTTCAGTAAACATGATAAAAGATATGCCGTCTATGTGAGCGAGAATGTCCCGTGCCTCCACGAGCCCTGATTTAGTGCCCTCGGGCAAGTCAATCTGGGTTATATCACCGGTGATCACCGCTTTGGAAGAGTATCCCAACCTCGTGAGAAACATTTTCATCTGTTCGGAAGTCGTATTTTGGGCTTCATCCAAAATGACGAACGAATCGTTGAGAGTTCGCCCTCGCATAAAAGCGAGGGGTGCCACTTCAATATCTCCCCTCTCTATCATGCGCGAGGCTTTTTCGAAATCTATCATATCGTGAAGCGCGTCGTACAGCGGCCGCAAGTAAGGGTTTACCTTCTCGTACAGGTCTCCGGGCAAAAATCCCAATCTTTCACCAGCCT
The DNA here is from genome assembly GCA_035319325.1 of Desulfomonilaceae bacterium. Lineage (GTDB taxonomy): Bacteria > Desulfobacterota > Desulfomonilia > Desulfomonilales > Desulfomonilaceae > DATHCX01. The sequence continues at coordinate 5,509 of DATHCX010000139.1, read as the reverse complement.
CCACGGCCGGCCTGGCAAGGATGATGCGGCGCAGTTCTTTCTTGGAAAACGCCGCCATAGCCATAGCCATGGCCAGATAGGTCTTTCCCGTCCCGGCAGGACCTATGCCGAACACGATGTCATGTGTCTGTATCGCTTCAATGTACGCTTTTTGGAGAGGTGTCTTGGGAGTAATAGGTTTCTTGCCCGGAGATGTGAAAACCGTATCGCGCAGAAGGTCCCTCAGTCTTGCTGTGGGGTCTCGCTGCAAGAGCCGCACGCCTTGATCTATATCGGCAGGATGAACGAGATATCCTTCGCGCGTCAACGCGTATAACTGCTTCAACAACTTTTCGGCCACTTCGTCGTTGGGTGGATCGCCAGTGATGGCAACAGTGTTACCTTTGATGGAGATATGAACGTTCAAGCATTTTTCGATGTATTTGATGTTCTTGCTAAATTCACCAACAAGCGCCTGAAAAGCTCCTATATTGTCAAAGCTGATTCGGCGGAGTGATCTCTCGCCTTGCTCCACGAAATCCGTGCTCAAGAAGCCTCCGTGTGCTCCTTCAAATCCAAAAGTGCTGTATATAATGGCCGAGCTTGCCTCGGCGGCACATCGTTGGTTCGCACATCAGTTACCAGTTCGCTTACATGCATGTAACATGGCGGGCATCTTGCGGGATCGCCGCCATGTGGTGAGACCCCGTGTCACAGCCGGCCGCTACTTGCACCGATCATCCGTTGGAACGCGAAATGGTATCAAAACAGGTTCACCTCCGACTCCGTTCCGAGCAATGATATCACTTTTTACCTAAAATAATCAACTTCAACCTATTGAATCCGTTCATGCCGGAGAGTAGATTGTCGGGCGGATCATATCGATGAACGGAATTATGCCTTTGCCAAAGAATCGGTTCACAGACCCAGTGTCATTGCGAGGAGTGAAACGACGAAGCAATCTGTTCTTAAGGGTCAGGAGATTGCCACTGGCTTACGCCCTCGCAATGACGGTCACATTCTTTCTCAAGTGACGAATTCCGTCGATGAATGTGCAGGTCCGACTCTCCTGAACTCTCCTTGCTGCAAATGCCGGAACGGATTCCACCAGGATCTTGCAGCCCATAGTTTAGGTCTATCTATCGCGAAAGGGAAGTATCCGCAATGAATTATTCAAAGAATTTACAGAATGTATCAGCAGTGTTCCAACAATTGGTAGATCTCATACGGACGCTCAGATCGGAGAACGGCTGTCCCTGGGACAGAAAACAGACCTCCCGGACGTTTCACCCCTACATTCTCGAGGAATACCACGAAATGGTTCATGCGCTCAACGAGGGGGCTGCCCAGGACATAGCCGACGAGATGGGAGATCTCATCTTCCTTGTCATCTTCACTGCATACGTATTGGAACAGGAAGGCGTCACCAGTCTCAACGCTATCCTCGAAGGCGTTATAGCCAAAATGATTCGCAGGCATCCCCACGTTTTCGGCGATGCTTCGGTGAAAAACGCCGATGACGTCGTGGACAATTGGGCTAGAATAAAAGCGTCGGAGGAGAATATCAGGCAAAGGGAATCGCTTTTGGACGGGATACCGCGTTCTCTGCCTGCCCTCAATCGTGCGCAAAAACTAGCCAGGAGGGCCGCCCGCGTGGGATTCGACTGGACCCATGCACAGGAGATTTTTCCGAAAATAGATGAGGAACTGGAAGAATTCAAGCGGGCCGTCGCAGAGCAATCCGAGGAGAATATACGGGAAGAGCTTGGGGATCTGCTGTTCGTCGTTACCAACGCTGCAAGACACCTGAGCGTGAATAGCGAAACCGCCTTGAGCGAAACGTCGGACAAATTTGAGCGGCGATTTCGCTATATAGAAGAGCAAATGAAGCGGCATGGCAGATCCATGGAAGACGCGACGCTAGAGGAAATGGACGCACTGTGGGACGAGGCAAAGGCAAAAGAAAAAGATTCCGCTGCGGGTGCGCATTCAACGCGCTAAGATTGGAAGGACCCTTTTGGTGAAGAGTGTCCTGCACAAACTCCCTCCCAGAAACTTCCATCATGCGCCGCACCCTTTAGAGCAGGTCTCGAAAATTCTGTCGAATTCGTTCACGACTCTCGCCCACATTGCGACCATGCAATCATGTCATTGCGAGGAGTGGAACGGCGAAGCAAGCTCAGTCTTGGTTAGTTGGAGATTGCTTCGGGCTCTGCCCTCGCAATGACAATCTTTCAATCCGTTCGCCCAATCAAGACCGACTTTACTTTTGAGAATCCGTTTATTTCCTCTGCGGAAGTGTAGGTTCCGGCGAGTGCCAAAAAATGCTTGAGGTGGGGTTCGGAGAGCAACTTCTTGCAAGACGTGCCTCCGAGATTTCAAGTAATTGAAAGCCCATTCGGGTGAGACGCAATCACAGAAGACTACGCGCTTTTATTTCCAGGTATCTGCCGAGAACCGATGCGGAGATACGGTCCGGTTCGGAGTCGAGAACCAGAACCCCTGCCGAGCTGAAACGGGCGAGCAGCCGCTCTCTTCTTTCCAAGACCTCCGATGCCACGGCCTGCTGATAGAGCTCCTGTGTGTTATCGGGCTCTTTTTCCGCGATATTGACCACTTCCGTGTCCGTCATAGCGACCACCAACGGCAGGTGCCGAGGCAGCAGTCCGAGGCTGTACCGCTTCAATCCTTCAGAAGCCCTCTCGTCGATGAGGTCGGTGAATATAACGACCAAAGAACGCCTGCGGAGCATTACCGATATGTCAGAAAGTGCCCGGTAAAAACGAGGTTCCTCCATTTTCGGTTCCAGGGAGTACGTGGCGTCCAGAATGCGGCCGAACTGGCCGGGCCCTTTGTTCGGTGGCAGAAAACACATGACATCTTGTCCCACAACCATAATCCCGACGTTGTCGCCAAGGTGCAGCGCACTGTAAGCGAGGAGGAGAGCGGCATTCAGTCCGTAGTCGAATTTTGTTTTGCCCAGTACTCGTGCTGTCATCATCCTGCCCGCATCAAGGACGAGGAAAATCGTCTGACTGCGTTCTATGCGGTTCTGGCGAACGATAAGTTTTGCCTTTCGCGCAGTGGCAGCCCAATGAATCAATCGCGGGTCGTCGCCCACCGCGTAGTCTCTGAGGCTGTCAAACTCGGTACCTTGCCCCTTCTGGCGCAATGCCCGCACGAGATGATCCGAAGATTCCCTCCACACTTTCATTTTGTTCCGTTCAAGGAGGCTCAGGCCGGGATACAGTTTCACGGTCGCGGCTGCTCTTGACTGTCCCCGTTTCCACACGAGACCCATGGGCCCCGGAAACCAAAAATGAATATTACCGAACTCACCAATTCCCCGATCCACGGGGGTAAGCCTGTACGTCGTTCTGGTACCGCTTCCCGCCTGAGCTATGACGCGTGCCGGCAAGTGTTCGGCTACACACCGATCCGGAATGTCATCGTGAATGATAAGTGAGAGCGGGCGACCCGACACGTTCGTGATCTCCAACCCGATGGTGTTAGGCCGATCGACCGTGAGCGGGTAAGGCATGGGTCTGGTCACACGTATGGTATCCGATCCTGGCGCAGCAGCGTAATCCACCAGCGCAGCGACAATAAGCAGGCCGTCCACCGTAAGCGGCACGTAAAGACTCGACGGAGAGTAGATATACAGGACTACCAGTGCAAGGGAAGCTGATCCGAACCACAGAAAGAACCTCCTGGAAAAAAAGAAAGGCGCAGCCCTCATTTCCAAGAGTTGCAGTTCATGCGGCTCGTTTGGAGGATTCATCGAGGCACCGGAATTCGCCGCAATATGGTTGCCATGAAGTGGTCCGGGGTAAGCCCGTCTATAAGAGCTTCCGGTCTCAGGATGACTCTGTGCCTCAGGACAGGTACAGCCACTTCTTTGACTTCATCGGGAGTGACGAACTCTCTCCCCCGAATTGCTGAGAGCGCTCTGGACGCCTTGAGTACGGCAACAGCAGCCCTTGGAGAAGCGCCGAGCTGCACGTATACCGGATCCCTGGTTTCAGCCACTATCTTGCGTATGTACTCCATGACTTCGTCCCGGACGGTTACCTGGAGCACGTCCTTGCGATACATGAGAACCTGTTGCTTGGCCACAACCGGCGATTGTATCAGTACGTCCAAGTTGTGAAGATCCGTTCCCCGGGCGTAGCTCCGGATGACCGCGAGTTCCGATTCAGGCTCCGGGTACGATACGGATACCTTCATCATGAACCTGTCCAATTGTGTCTCCGGAAGGGGATACGTTCCTTCGTATTCCAAAGGATTCTGAGTGGCCATGACGAAAAAGAGGTCTGGCAAGGCATTCCTGATGCCGTCGATGGTGACCTGTTTTTCTTCCATGGCTTCCAGCAGGGCAGCCTGTGATTTGGGAGGGGTTCGGTTTATTTCGTCGGCCAGGAGAATTTCAGTGAAAATCGGTCCGCGATAGAATGAGAAGGAACCCGTTTGAGTATTGAATATATTCGTGCCCATAATGTCGCTGGGCAAGAGATCGGGAGTAAATTGTATGCGGCGATACTGAGCGTCCACCAGTCTTGCCAGCGTCCTCGCCAGAAGTGTTTTTCCCAGGCCCGGCACTCCTTCGAGAATAACGTGCCCACCGGCGAGAAAACACGTCAGAAGCTGTTCCAGAACGGAGTCCTGGCCGAACACGATTTTCTTCATTTCTTCCAGGACACTCGTCATACTCTTGTGGACCTCGTCCAGACCCGCCATGTACGTCTCCTTACTGTGTTGTCTCGGCCAAATGTGTCACTTCGGCGATGCGATGTCACCCGTGGGATGAATCGGATGACGAACGATTGGCGAAGATGGAGTGGAAACACTCCTTGATTCCGAAAAACGTCCCGTTTTCACCATCACAGGGACATGTTTTCGACCTGCATGGATGACTTCTCGTCTGACTTTTGCAATCTTTCGGGCAAGGGCCAGCTGCACATCCGATTTGTCTCCCGATTTGATGGCCTTACGGCACTCCACAATCAGGTTCGCCGCTTCGTCGCGCCGTGTAGACGAAATCCCGTCCAGTTTCAGTTGGCCAGTTTCCAACATTCCGACCGGAACTCCGAACCTGCGTGAAACCTGGCCGACAAACCGCGTCACTATTACCTCAAGAGACTCGGAACCGGCTTTGCACGATTCAAGCACGTTCGCCATGGACTGGATGTATTCCATGGAAGATCGTCCTCGGGGCTGCGATAGGGAGCGAAATCTTCCTGCATATTCGCCTCGCACGGAGTAAAAAAACAACGCGAGTCCGACGGCAGCCTGGAACAGTATCCAGGAGAATACCGAGGAACCCACATAACTCCAAAAACCTTCTTCGCCGGGATGGCCGTGGTGATATTCGTCAAAGAGGATCTGCGAGGGCCTTCCGTTACCCAGCAAGAGCGCGAGCGCAAATCTCAGGTTCTGCTTCTCGCGAATATGTTGATTCGAAAATACGGTAGGATCGGAGAGGGCCAGCACCTCTCCTTTTCCGACCTTTTTTGAGAGGAGAATGGGTCCT
>DATHCX010000138.1:0-66886 GCA_035319325.1 Desulfomonilaceae bacterium | reverse complement strand
AGTCACGGCATTGTCTACTTGATCACTGCCATCTCGTGTCATGCTCGGTCCTGGTTGGGGTTCTCCGGGCGGCCCGCTCCGGTTCCGGATAAGTGGGGGCGCAGGAGAAACAGACAAGGAATCGAAATCGTACCAAGAACTAAATCAATTCTAATTCCACCGTATTGTTGAGATCAAGCGAAAACAGATGTGAACATAGTTCATCCAGTTACCGGAAGGAAAAGGCTGTTGTTGTGGGCCCAGCGTGGTTTCACTCCTCGTAATGACGCGGGGTACGCACTGCCCCCCGGGTGATTGACACCAATGCGCCTTCACATACGTGAAATCGGGGAGATCCTTTTTCGTTCGGGCTCACAGGGGGCGACGCAGCTGCCGAGAATCCAGCAAACACAGAATCTTGGGCCGGTGCGCTGCATCTTGTATCAATGAAGGCTGTTCGCAACCTGAGGACACTGGTATGGCTTTGAAATCGGTTACTATTCTATCCCTCGGGATGTTCTTGGGCCTTCCGGTGTTGTTGCACTGATGAATAGAAAAAGAAACCGTCACCGACTATTGGTTCGAAGCCAATGATGAAACTCGAGAAGCGAATAAGGAGATTCACATGACGACCGTGTTGATACAATGCATTGTTCTGGGAATCTTTATGCTGGGTCCCCTGGCTGTGATCGCTGCCCAGACGAAACGTGAGACCGCGACTTTTGCCGGAGGCTGCTTCTGGTGCATGGAGCCGCCCTTCGAAAAGCTCAAGGGAGTGACAGAAGTGCTGTCAGGCTACGCCGGCGGCACGGGAGAAAACCCCACGTACGAAGATTACGCAAACAAGGGCCATGTCGAGGTGATTCAGGTCACGTACGATCCAACCGTCGTGTCCTATTCACAGCTCCTCGACGTGTTCTGGAGGCAAATAGATCCAACGGACCCGGACGGTCAATTTGTGGACCGGGGACTGCAATACCGATCGTCCATTTATTACCACAACGAAGAACAAAAGCGGTTGGCCGACAAATCGAAAGAGGAACTTGCTAAATCAGGGCGATTCGATAAGCCGGTCGTGACAGAAATAGTCAAGGCGACACCCTTTTATAAGGCAGAAGATTACCACCAGGACTATTACAAGAAGAATCCGATCCGATACAAATTCTATCGGTCCAGATCCGGCCGCGACAGGTACCTGGATAAAATATGGGGTCCTGACAGGGACACGAAAGAACCGGAAGCCTCGGGAAACCGGAAATTGAGCAAGGAGGAGCTCAAAAAGAAATTGACGTCCCTGCAGTACAAAGTGACACAGGAAGAGGGGACCGAACCGGCCTTTCATAATGAGTACTGGGATAACAAGAAAGCTGGAATCTACGTGGATATTGTCTCCGGAGAGCCTCTTTTCAGCTCAGTGGACAAATACGATTCGGGAACGGGATGGCCTAGCTTTACCAGGCCGTTGGACCCGGAAAATATTGTGGAAAAAGAGGATAGAGGCTTTTTCACCACGCGGACGGAAGTGAGAAGTAAACGCGCTGATTCTCACCTCGGACACGTGTTTACCGATGGACCGCGGCCCACGGGGCTCCGTTACTGCTTGAATTCGGCGGCGCTTCGTTTTATCCCCAAGGAGGACCTGCAAAAAGAAGGATATGGCCAATTCGAGTCTTTGTTCGGACAATAAGTGCTGTCCATGCGCCGCATACTCCCTCACCGCATCCATACTTGGTGCCCACGAGACGAACATGTTCCCCGATCATGCACAACAGGGTTGCGTCGGAATCCACGTGTACCGCGTATTTCCTGCAGTTGATAAGAAGTTCTGTCAATTCAATCCTCCTTGCACTTGAAGCCGTACCGCTCCTGTGTCCTCGGGAAACGACTTCAGCGGGATAAATCCTGGCATAGTATACCGCTCGCATCAGAGAGCAGCAGGAGATTCGCTGAAGCGGTAAAACGGAAAGTTTTTCTCAAAAACCTGCCAAACATGGTAAAACAATAATCGATTTTGCTCAAATTCTTCCTACGCACACATCAAGAAGGTCAACCATGAGCGACAAGGACTTGCCGAGTTTCGACGATTCGGATGAAAACGATTCCAGTGCGCGGATGCTTCTCCGTTCGAACGTGGCGACGGAGACCATAGATCTGAACTCTTTGCTCACGCCGGATCTCACCTCGTCAGGGAGCTTTGATCTCCAGGAAGTGCCGAAAACGGCCTTTGGCAAGCTCCTCAAAGCTCTACCCATCCCGACGTTGCTCGTGGAGAAGTCCGGTTCGATAGTCTTCGGCAATGATGCCTGCGAGAAATTCAGTGCGAATGTCAGAGCACTCTTCGGTGTCCGATTCAGCTCTCTCTATTCGGACCCGACGGAACGTCAAAACGCTCAGGCATTGATAGAAAAAGTATTTCGAGAGAGGAAACCGCAGGTAAAGACCGGCCTTATGCAAATAGAGAAATACAGGATATGGGCGAGAGCGTACGTGCGGTCCGTCAGACTGGGGAGCGAGCGATTCTTGCTCATACTGATCGAGGATTTGACTACTGAAAAGAAACAGATCGTACTGAATGAAAAATACAGAAAACTCGTCAACATAGTCCCCGTCGGAATCGCGGAGTTTTCCATTTCCCCGTGGATTCCTACCGACCGTCTCAAGAACGAACTCATAGTGCGGATTGGACGATCACTCCTCGTTGACGGAAATGGCGAATTCGCAAGGATTCATGGGTATTCATCCATCAATGAGTTGAAAGGTTTGGTCCTGGAGAACCTCTTCCCTTGTGAACAACGTAACGGAAACATGTTCGGCGTCTGGATCGATAATGGGTGCCGGATTGCCTCTGAAGAGAACAAACAGGAGACGAAGGCGAGCAAGACCGGGTACGTCGAGAATACCATTATCGGAAATTTCAAAAAAAATAACCTGACATCTTTTTGGATCCTGCAACGAGACATTACCGACAGGAAAAAAGTTCAGGAAGCTCTGGCTGAAAGCGAGGCCCGGTTCCGACAAATATACGAAAATTCTCCGGTGATGATGCATTCTATTGATACCGAAGGCATCGTGCGGAACGTAAACATGAAGTGGTTGGAAGAGACCGGCTACTCCAGGGAGGACATTGTCGGCCGGAAAATTTCATTCGTTATGACCCGCGAGTCTGCTGAACGGGCATATGCCACCGTGCTTCCCCGGTTTTGGCAGGAAGGCCGTGTCAGGTCGGTCCCTTACCAGTACGTGACGAAAAACGGAACGGTCATGGATGTCCTTCTTGACGCCAATATCGTGGACGATCCCTCCTGGGGGCGGCTCAGTTTATCCGCGGTCCGCAATATAACGGAACGGAAGAGGGCGGAAGAAGAAGCAAGGAGGATGAGATCGCTGCTCGACTCGATCATTCAGAACCTGCCTACTGCGGTGTTTCTCAAGAACGCCGAGGATCTGAGGTTTGTTCTTTGGAATAAAGCCAGTGAGCAGCTGTTCGGGTATTCAAGCAGGGAAGTTGTCGGCAAGACGGCGTACGATCTCTTCCCCCGGGCACAGGCGGACTGTTTCACCTCGCAGGACGTCACGACTTTGCGTGATGGCAAGTTGCTGGACATTCCCGAGGAGGCTATAGCCACCAAAAAAGCAGGTTCCCGGTTGGTGCATACGAAAAAACTCCCCATCTTGGACGACCACGATAACCCTCGCCATCTTCTGGGAATTTCCGATGATATTACCGACTGGAAACAAGCCGAGAAAGATCTTATTGAAGCACGGGAAGAGGCTGCTGCCGAAGCAAACAAGCTTCGCGTGATGATTCAAGGGATGGACGCCGGAATTGTCGTTGCCGATGCCCACGACAGGATAACAGAGACCAACAACTGGTTCCTGGAAAAGGTGGGACGGAAGAGAGATGAACTGATCGGCACGAACTTTTTCGACTGCCACCGGGATGTCGCCGCATCGAACAAGCTGAAGGGCGTCATCGACGAATATCGTACCGGCCGCTTGAAGACGGGCATGGCCGCGAACAGGGAGCTTGCCGGCATGAAGGCGGCTCTCAGGGTGCAACCGATATTCAACGGTTCCGAATATGTAGGCGTCATACTCAACGTCACGGACGTAAGCGACCTGATTGAAGCTAAACTGGCTGCTGAATCGGCGAGCAAAGCCAAGACAGACTTTCTGGCAAGCATGAGCCACGAGATCCGTACCCCAATGCACGGTATCGTAGGTATGGCGGAGCTTCTCGAACAAACCCCGCTTACGGAAGAACAACGCGAGTACGTCGATATCATCAAAGCGTCGGGCGATTCTCTCTTAGCGCTGATCAACGATATCCTGGATTTTTCGAAAATCGAGGCCGGAAAATTCGAGCTGAAAAAGGTTCCCTTCAGCCTCCGGGAGGTGTTGGGCGGAACCATGGAATCCCTCGCTGTTCAAGCCGAAAAGAAAGGATTGGAGCTGGCGTTTCGAGTTTCTCCGGAAATTCCGGACATGCTCGAAGGGGATCCCGTGCGCCTTGCACAGGTGATCATTAATCTCGCAGGGAACGCCATAAAATTTACGGACAAGGGAGAAGTGTCTCTGGACGTGCGTATTGACTCCGAGGCGAAAGAAGAGGTACATTTGGATTTCGTTGTTTCGGACACAGGAATAGGCATTCCCGAGCACAAGCAGCAGGCCATATTCTCGTCCTTCACGCAGGTGGATACGGGAATGAGCCGAAGATACGGCGGTACGGGCCTTGGTCTTGCCATTGCCGCCAAGCTGGCCGCAATGATGGATGGAACACTGTGGGTGCGAAGCGAAGTCGGAAAGGGAAGCAACTTTCATTTTGGTGCAAGGCTCGCGGTGCACACGGTTGTCGATTCGAACAGACCTGCCAAACCTTGTGCGGATCTGGCCGACCTGCCGGTTCTGCTCGTGGATGACAATGCAACAAATAGTCGCATTCTAGAAGAGATCCTGCTCGGTTTCGGTATGAAACCTACGTGTGTAAACGGAGCACGTGAAGCACTGGATGCGGCCCGGTCGAGTCAGACCCTCGGACATCCGTTCGCCCTCGCGATTATCGATGCACAAATGCCCGAAATGGACGGCTTTGAACTGGCTGAAGAACTTCGCAACATGGAGACTGCTTCCGAAACTGCAATCGTCATGTTGACTCCCCTGGGCAGACGCGGAGATGCGGAACGCTACAGACGGCTTGGAATGAGTGCTCAGGTGAATAAACCCGTGAAAGAGGCCGAACTGTTTGAAGCCATACAGGTGGCAATGGGAGTATCGCAGCAGACGGGGAAATCAAGCCGGCTGATGCCCACCCGAGCAGGAAGCGAAAACCAAAGACGACTGAAAATCCTTCTGGTCGAGGACAATCTGGTCAACCAGACATTGGCGATCCGACTTCTGGAGAGGAAAGGTTGTGAAGTTTCCATCGCCGGGAATGGCAAAGAAGCACTTGCGGCCCTCGAACAGGGGACGTTCGATCTGATTCTTATGGATGTTGAAATGCCGGAGATGAACGGCTTGGATGCCACGCGCATCATCCGTGACAAAGAAAAAGCTTCCGGTTCACACATCCCCATAATAGCCATGACGGCCCATGCGATGATTGGCGATCTGGAGCGGTGTCTCGATTCGGGCATGGACGGATATCTCTCAAAACCGGTCAACAGTGAGCAGCTTTTCTCTGCGATTGACAAGTTTGTGTGCGACTCCTGTGATGACGGCCCTACACACGAAGAAAAGGGGCGCATCGACCCAGAAAAAGTGATCGAACGCATGGGTGGCGACACTGCTCTGCTGAAAGAGCTTACCGGACTGTTTTTCGATGAGTTTCCGAAGCTGTTGCATCAGATAAAGGAAGCCGTCAGGAACAAGGAAGCAGAAACTCTCCGAACGGCAGCGCATACCCTGAAAGGCATGATAGGGAATTTTTCGGCTGAACATGCGGTCGAGCTAGCTGTCCGTCTCGAAAACAGAGCAAAGGCCGACGACACGGAAGGAGCTCGCGAGGTAATCGTTTTACTTGAACGAGAGTTGATGTGCGTTCGAGACGCACTCGGAAAACTGGTAGAGGACGCCTCATAATGAGAATCCTTGTCGCGGAGGACGACTCGGTTACGCGACGTCTCTTGGAATCGCAACTGGAGAAGTGGGGCCACCAGGTCATTACCTGCGTAGACGGAACAAGTGCCTGGGAACTGTTGACAAGGCAAGATGCTCCACGCTTGATCATCCTCGACTGGATGATGCCTGGAATGGATGGAGTCAACATCTGCAGAAACATCAGAAAACTGGAACAACATCCTTACAGGTATCTTATCTTGCTGACTTCCAAAAGCCACCAGGATGACATCGTGGAAGGGTTGGAGGCGGGAGCAGACGATTACGTAACGAAACCGTTCAATCCGAGCGAACTCAAAGGCAGAATCAGAGTGGGTGCACGCATCATCGAGCTTCACGAAAAGCTTACGGCTGCGCTGGAGAAATCCGAATTTCAAGCCACGCACGACAGTCTCACCGGTATCTTGAATCGAGCGGCCATTCTGAGAACACTCGCAATCGAGTCCGACAGGGCTCGACGCAATTCCGTAGAATTGGGCGTCATCCTCGTGGATATCGACAATTTTAAGCGGGTAAACGATTCCCATGGTCATCTGATAGGTGACGCGGTTCTGAAAGAGATCGCAAGACGGCTTGCGACTTCCTTGCGACCATACGATTCACTCGGCCGTTACGGGGGAGAAGAGTTCGTCGTCGTGCTGCCGAGCTGCAGCGAAAACAACGCAATGAACGCGGCAGAAAGACTGAGGTCTTTGATAGCCGAAGAACCAGTATCCACATCGGCAGGCGAACTTGTCTGCACGATCAGCCTGGGGGCAACCGTCGGCCACGGAGAATCAATCCGGGATGTCGATACGTTGATACGGATGGCTGACGAGGCCCTCTATCGCGCAAAAAGAGGCGGACGCAACCGCGTGGAGCTTTGCATGTAAACGATTTCGCTACGGCCTTTATCGCCCCGGACCGCATTCGGACCGTTGAGGATCGAATGGAAGTCTCTCTCGGGAGAAAACTATGGCTTCTTATGCAGTGCCCGAAGAAATTCTTATTGCCATCGAAAAGCTCGTTCCAGATCCTGAATCAGAGGGTGCTGAATACGATTTCGATGCCGCACAGCAATTTGACAGACACGTCTTCATCAAGAAGATGTTTCACGACGATGACCTCGCTCGAGAAGTCGCGGCTCTGTTCCTCAGTTACACTCCGGAACTCATGACGCAAATCCGGGATGCGATCCGTCATGACGACGGAAACGGTTTGGCAGATACCGCTCAAGCTTTGAAAGGCTCCATTGCGAATATCGGAGCGAGAGGGGCATTGGCAATAGTTACCGAATTGGAACGGGAGGGGCAGGGAGGTAATCTTGTCGAAGCGAAAAAAATCCTTGGGCAACTCGAAAAGGAAATGGAGAACCTCCGCCAGGTCCTCGCATCTGTGTCCGGAGAGGCGCAGCCGTGGAAAATTTTGATCGCCGACGATGATCCCGTTTCCCGGCGAATGGTCCAGGCGACGCTGATGAAGTGCGGTCATGACCCAATCGTCACTTCCGACGGGAAAACAGCGCTCGCGCTCTTGCTCGGGCAGGATGCGCCGAGGGTCGCCATCCTTGACTGGATGATGCCTGGCCTGCAGGGCATCGAGATATGCCGGGAACTGAGGGAAAAAACGAAGAACAGATACGTCTACGTAATTCTCTTAACAGGCAAGGACAAAACAGACGATATCATAACAGCCCTGGACGCGGGCGCGGACGATTACATCGTAAAACCGTTCGTTCCTGAAGAACTCAAGGCTAGAGTTCGCGAGGGATTCCGGGTGCTTGATCGTGTAGGCGGCTCTGTTTCCGTAGAACCGGACAAGCAGTCTGTCTTGCATGATCTTCTGGGCCGTGAGGCCATTCTCGTTGCCCTGAAAAAAGAAATAGTGCAGCCCCATGACAACTCCTCGGCGGTGAGCGCAATCATGGTTCAGCTGGACTCGTTCGACCGGATAGAAGGCGATTTTGGACAGCACGTTGCGAATCTGGCAGTCAGGCATCTCGCAGAAGCAACTCGGCAAATGCTGAAACAGGACGCAGCCGCAGGGTTGTACGCCAGAGACAAGGTCCTCGTGGTTCTGCCTGCATGCGACAGGCAGCAGGCGGAGGCCCTGGCCAAAGATCTCCTGTCCCGCCTGGAGACCGCGGTCATCCAGGCAAACGACATCGCCATTCCTGTCACCGCGTGCCTTGGAATGACATCCATCTTACCCTCAGGCCGCGAGCACGTGGAACACGTCATAGCAGCGACGGAATCCGCGGTCAAACACGCGCAAACCCGGGGCCCAAATCATTTGGCTTTTGTGCAACTCGAATCGGCCACCAGGGAGCCCGGCCCGGAAAGAAGAACAGCCGTCCCGTCTGCGTCCCGACTGGACCTGGAACTGGTCATTGCTTCACGCTCGGGAGATCTGAAACGAGTGAAGCAGCTTCTCGGCTCGGGTGCGCACGTGAACGCCGGTGACAATAAGGGCAACACAGCCTTGGCAGAAGCTGCTTTTTTTAAATATCCGGAAGTCGTTCAATTGCTTCTCGACCAGGGGGCAGACGTGGCTTTGCACAATAGCGGCGGAGACACGGCCTTAACTGAGGCTATTCGCGCAGGTCACACGGAAGTGATTGAACTCCTGTTGCCAAAATTCTCGGCTGCCGAGCTGAAAGCGGATCTCGCACTCCTCTACAGGGCGCTGCTGGAAGCGTCCGCTTTCGGGAAAACGGATTCGGTGAAATTTGTCAAACGTTATCTTTTTGCCCACGGCTACATCAAGGCGTCCAAACAAACAGCAGCCGACCGATAGATCTCGATACAAGTATACGGAATGCGTACAGCCCTGGCCATTCAAACAAAACATGCGTGGCAATTACGACTGGAGAGTGTAGCGTGCAAACAATATTGATCATTGATGACGATCCAGGCATTTTGGAACTGTACAGCCGAGTGTTGACAGCAGCTGGCTATGAAACGATACGAGCACCGAACGGAGATGTTGGCACGAAACTGTATCGGGAAAACCCCACCGATTTGGTCATCACCGACATTGTCATGCCCGAAAAAGAAGGGATCGAGACTATAAGAGAGCTGCGGCGAGACTTCCCGGAAGCGAAGATTCTCGCCATATCGGGAGGCGGAGCCGCGCTGCCCGGCGACGCGTGCCTGCTCCTGGCCGAACGGCTAGGAGCCCATAGGACACTTATGAAACCCATCCAGATCAAAGAATTGCTGGCAGTCGTAAGAGAACTCATCTGACGCGAATTTTCCGCTGCCCTTCCTCTGTACCGGCGATCCAGGGTACCGGTATTTTTTTGTTCTCATACATATTCCTGTCGTGTATATTCACGGAATGAATAGTCATCAAATGCCTAAACGGCAGACCCAGCGCTCAAGGAATCCCGCTGAATATCCGGTCCTGGGCATGCTGGCTTCGGGGCCGGCCCATGGCTACGATATTTGCCGCAACCTTCAGTCTGAGCTCGGGGCTGTGTGGACTCTCGGAAGAAGCCAGGTCTACGCGTTGTTGGCGAGGCTGGAGCGGGATGGCCTCGTGGTTCACGAGCGGGTGGGTCAGGAGAATCTGCCGGCCAAGAATATCTTCAGTATTACACGCGACGGCCATGCGGTTTTCCGCCATTGGGCGGGGACTCCGGTAGTGCACGTCAGGAACATGCGATTGGAGTTTCTGACCAAATTGTGGTTTGCCCAAAAGCGCGATGCGGAGTCGGAGAAGAGTCTTATCGCTGAACAGTTGAAAGTATGCCGGGAAAAAGAACGGCGGCTGGCGACCCTGAGTTCTCGATGCACCACGCAAACGGAATGCCGATCGATGGATTTCAGGCGGACGATGATTGAGGCTGCCATTTCGTGGTTGGAGAATCTGTTGAAATAATCGAAAGCGGCACACTACCCGTCCTTCCGGAAATCGGAAACAAAGAAAAACCGGTGAGCACATGAAACAATCGAGATGGAAGGCGTTTTTTATTTCAGGGCTAGGTTCAATCCTTTTCCTCGCTCTACCTGTTGCAGTTCACGGCACAGAAACGGTAACGGTCTTTGCTGCGGCATCCCTTGCCCAGGCCATTACGGACCTCGCAGATGTCTTTACCGCCAAAGGAGGCGGAAAGGTCACACCGTCGTTTGCGGGATCGTCGATACTTGCCAAGCAGATTGAGAACGGCGCACCCGCGAACCTGTTTATCTCTGCAGACGAAGACTGGATGAACTATCTGGCCGATCGACAGCTTATCGTTCCTCCTAGCCGGCTGGACCTGCTCGGCAACAGGCTGGTGCTCATTGCTCTGCGGGAGAGCCCCATAAGGGGAGAAATAGGACCGGGTTTTCCGCTGGCTCAATTGTTGGGAGATTCTCGTCTGGCAACCGCAGATCCCGATCATGTCCCCGCGGGGAAGTATGCGAAAGCCGCGCTCGGGAAACTTGGGGTGTGGACGGGAATTGAATCGAAACTGGCGCGGGCGGACAATGTTCGTGCAGCCCTGGCTCTGGTTGAACGGGGCGAGTGCGCTTTGGGAATCGTATACGCTACCGATGCGGCCATTTCCATGAAAGTGAGGATCGTGGGGGCTTTTCCCGAAGACACGCATCCTCCGATCGTCTATCCGGTTGCGCTCGTCTCGGGCAAGGACACCCCCGCGTCCCGAAGTTTTCTTGATTTCCTCAAGACTCCCGAGGCCCGCTCCGTCTTCGAGAAGTACGGGTTCACGGTTCGCTAATGGATTTACTCGGCCTCTCCCCATTTGAAAAGGAATCGTTACGGCTCAGTCTCTGGGTCTCGTGCTGGGCGGTGGCCGCGAGTCTGCCTCCCGGGGTATTCGTATCCTGGTTACTTGCTCGGAAAAAGTTTCCCGGGAAATTTTTCTTGGATGGCCTGATTCATCTTCCCCTGGTCTTGCCGCCAGTAGTAGTGGGGTACATTCTCCTGGTTCTCCTCGGGCGCAGAGGGGTCTTGGGAGTCTGGCTCCACCAGTGGTTCGGGGTAACCTTTGCCTTCAACTGGAAAGGTGCTGCCGTGGCATCCGGAGTTATGGCCTTTCCTCTTCTCGTGAGAGCCGTTCGCCTTTCCATGGAAGGGGTCGATCCGGGCCTGGAAGCCGCTGCCCGAACTTTGGGAGCGGGCCCGATGCGAGTCTTTTTCACCATCACCGTCCCTCTGACCATGCCGGGGATCCTTACCGGTATGATCCTGGCCTTTGCTCGCAGTCTCAGCGAATTCGGAGCGACGATAACCTTTGTGTCGAACATCCCGGGAGAGACGCGAACGCTTCCCCTGGCATTATATACTTTGACTCAAATCCCCGGAGGCGAGGCCGGCGCCTTCAGGTTATGTGTCATTTCAGTGGTTTTGGCCATGGTCGCCTTGATCGTCTCGGAGGTCTTGTCGCGGTATCTTGCTGGCTGCATGAAAGGCTGAACCGTGCTGGACGTGAAGATCAAAAAGAAGCTGGGAGCTTTCCAGGTAAGCGCTTCGTTCCAAACGAACGGTACGGGCATTACCGCGCTGTTCGGCCCATCGGGCACAGGAAAGACCTCCGTTGTCAATATGGTGGCAGGGCTGGCCAGGCCGGACGAAGGAAGAATTGTCGTGAACGGTGTTACGTGCTTCGATTCGGCAGAAGGAATCGACATTCGACCCGAAAAACGGAGATTCGGGTACATCTTCCAGGACGGACGTCTCTTTCCGCATCTTTCGGTGCGGTCCAATCTGGTTTATGGCATGAACCTCGTGCCCGTTTCCGAACGGTTCATACAAGTCGAGAAGGTCGTGGAAATCCTTGGAATAAAACATTTGTTGAATCGACGCCCTGCCAAGCTGTCCGGAGGCGAAAAACAGCGTGTTGCAATCGGGCGGGCACTTCTGACAAGTCCCCGCCTTATGCTGATGGACGAACCTCTTGCGTCTCTGGACAAAGAACGCAAGTCCGAAGTGCTTCCGTTCATCAAAAGCCTGCCGCATGAGTTTTCGGTCCCCATTCTCTACGTCAGCCATTCGGTGAGTGAAATTCGTGATCTTGCTCAGAATGTCGTGATCATGAATGAAGGACGGACTGTCAAGGCAGGCCCGGCACAGACCATTCCGTTTTGAAATACGTGAGTATCATACGGATTCGCTTTTTTACAGGTAACTCGATTGTGGGCACAGGCTGGGGGCATTCCTTCGCTGCGAACTACGCAGAGCCGTCTCATCACTTCGCTCAGGAGAGCCCCCAGCCCTGCCATCTCATAAATCTTGCGGCGCATGCGTATCGGCTGTCGATTCAGCCTCGGGGCCGGACAGGCAATCTGTCGGCCGGATGGGACGGCGACGGCATTCCTGGAGAGGACGAGTCATTTGACGCTTCTCGTGAGCTTCAGTCGCAGGCGGGTTTCCAACTCCGACCCGGGGGACACCTGCTCCACCCGGCCGTCTCTGGTGTTAAGAAGCAGGTGCTTTCCCCACAGGTGGAACGCATACGCCTGAAACGTTTCTTTTTGATCGGCCTTGTCCCAGCGGGGTTCCACTTGAAGGATCACATCTTTTTCAACGGACAGGCCGTTTTCGTCACGATAAGGACCTCTCACCGGGCCGACGGAATAATATCTCCCATGTGCCGCAAAGAACTTCTGTTGGGACGTAATGGCATTCTGAATGGAATTTTGGGTCATTGCCTCCATTTGGGCTACTTTTGAGGTGAGGAAATAATCGAACGCGAAATGAAACAGGAAGTACGCAATAATCAAATTGATGCAAAAAGTGGACAAGGCAATCCTGAGTTGGCGGCCTGTTTTCTTGGAGGTAACCTTTCTGCTTACCATATAGATCCATGCCGCGTACAATGACGGGGAAAAGACCACAATCAGGAGGCACAGGTATACGAGTGTTATGATCGCAATGCCAAAGGCGTCTTTGATCATGAGTTCAACTCCCTGTGCACCGATCCGGCACCTCGTATTGCCTCGCATGCCGGGAATAGATTCATCATCTGTTTCACCGCGTCCAATAGAGCCAGTATGGGGACCTGGAGGCGAGATCAGAAGTCGAGCGTTTCTTCATGATGGTTGACCTTTCCTTTTTTTCCTCTGGCACGACTCGCCTCCTGCACAAGCACCGGATCCAGATGAGAGCTTGAAATTATTTCCTCCAAATCCTGCAATCGCATGAACGGGAGCAGCCTCAATGCCATGGAAAGTGGAGCATAGGGATTGAAAACGATCGTTTTTTTCACAGAATAGCGATTTATCCATTTCCGGTGCTCGTATATGGCCTGAAGGACCTTCGGTGAAGTGGGCCGGGTGCTCCCTATTTTTACGACGTCGGCTTCGGTGAGCCGCGGATTGTCCAGCAAATGCTCTATGACACGGTGATCCTGGTCACGGGCTATTCTTTGGATGAGCTTGAAGTCCGGCCTGCGCGCAAGTGCCTTGCGAATACCCAGAGGCACATCCTTCAACGAGGAATCGAGAAACGGCTGGAAAGGAGCGTCGTGCTGCACCTCCGTCCGGACATCCATGAGAAGTGACACAACCGAGAATTCCTGCCGTCTCTGCGCTGCGGCAATCAATCGACTCATTTTTCGATCACCGAGCACTTCATTCAACACAGACGTTACCGTTAGAGCCGCGTACAGGGAGCAAGACTCCCCCTGTCCGAGAGAGGCTTCTTCCTGAATGGCCTTCATGAGACTCACTACGTGATCGTCCGCCAGATCCAGGAACCTGCTCGCGAGAGCATAGCTTCTCTGCTTTACATCGTGTATAGCGCAAAGATTCAAGACGAGTTCTCTGTCTTCAGGCTCCATGTTTTCTCATTCAAGGCTGCAATCCCGGCACAACAGACCTGCTTGTCACCTGGGTTGCCGTTTCAGTGCCGTTCTGCAGGGGGATGACATGCAGATAATCGGCTATGGGCACCTGAATGAATCTGAGATCCTCGTGTGTGATAGTGACGGGAACTGCCTGGCGCCTTTCCTCTTCGGAGAGTTCTAGCTGACCGCTTTCTGTCGGGAGAATTATCCTGAACTGGAGGCCGTTTCTGCGATGAGCACGTTCCGGAATGCCGAAGCCGTAATTCATGTGACCGGTGCCAGCGATCACGAGCATGATCGTGTCCTTGCCGTAGGGAGATTCCAGGTAGCGCGATAGGCCGCGGGCCATTGTTTCGTCTCTGAGGGACTGCGCTTCCACGATAAAATCAAGGCTTCTGTCCTGGAATGCCCGGTGAACTTTTAGCCTCAGCCTTAACAGCCGATCGAGAAGAGGATTCATTTTGTCTACATGAGCAGGAACCCGCTTTCTCTCGGCTTCGGTAAGGCTTGCCAGTCCTTCTCGTGCCACTTTCTTGACCAAAGTGTCCGCCGCGTTGAGCCCCAGGATTGGGATACCCAATTCCCGGGCGGTTGTGAGAACAGCCTCGTAATCTTTCAGGTTGGTCCAGGCATCATGGCCCAGGTCCCTTATGAGAGCGGACACATCCTGATTTCCTTTTTGCCAGGAATCCAGCACAGCTTGCTGCTCACCCGAAAACATTTCCATACCCAGCGCGAGCTTAAGCTTTCGATCCGATAATTCTCGCAACATTTTCGCCTGGAACGCATGATGTCGCGGTATGGTATGCACCTCACCGATATAGACGATTCTCACGGAAGAGATGTCCTCGATCATGATGTCGGCAGGAACGGGCTCGCCCATATACAAATCCAGGATGAATGATTCGGGTGACGACATGGCGGGAGTATTATGCCCAAACATCAGCAGAGAAAACAATAGTCCGGCCAGTATGCTTCTGACTGCACGTCTCAGGACCACCACGATCCTCCTCCGAAGGAGATGTCGAAACTCTTGAATTCCCCGGTGGGCTCTTCGTCCCGAACATCGACATGGGAAACTCGACTGAATGAGGGACCTTTCCTGCACCAGGCGACCATGTGGTTAACCTTTTCCGGTTCACCCTCAAACACGGCTTCGACCCTGCCGTCAGGAAGGTTTCTGACCCAGCCGTAGACACCAGCATGCCTCGCTGCCGCCCTGGTGTTCGCACGGAAATTCACTCCCTGCACCAATCCTGAGACGAGAACGCGCCTCCGTATTGTTGTCATGAGGCCACCTCCACAGGAACCCGGTCCTGATGGAAAAAAGGCTAAACACCCCGGCATGAGCCGAGATAGGATATTGGAATCAACCGAAATCAATTACCGTTTTCAGTCATCTCACGGCGATCCGCGATCTCTTGGATGAACGCTCGATCAAAGAAACAAAGGCAACCCGCATACCTCCCATGCTACGCACGGCGCAGCCTGGCTGCGCTCCGGAGATGTGCCGCCTGCCCTGAAAACTGCCACTCTATAGCGATTGCGAAAAATATAGTAATTCTCGAAAGTATTGTCGGATTAATAAGCCTCCCCTTGCACGTACAAGGTGGAAGCACGTCATTGCGAGGAGCGTAGTGACGAAGCAATCTCGCTTTGGCGAACGAGATTGCTTCGGGCTTCGCCCTCGCAATGACAGTCTTTGAATCCCTTCGCGTAATCAAGCCCGACTCCACTCTTGAGAATCCCTATAGGTGGGCGCCGACCTCAGGGGTTCCCGAATTTCGGACAAAGCAGAGCTGCAAAACCTTTGTTCGGGAACTCCTGAGATCGGCTGGACGAAACGGACTTTTGGCAACTGCTCTCAACGCACATCAGCATCACCTTCGCAAAGGAGCATAGGCATCACATGCCTACCAGTTCACGAAATTCAGCTTCCGAAATAATTCGCACTCCCAACTCCCTGGCCTTATCGAGTTTCGAACCCGGATCGTCCCCGGCCACCACGTAGTCGGTCTTCCGACTCACCGATCCGGTGACGGATCCCCCTGCTCGTTCCACCGCTTTCTTTGCATCGGCGCGCGGAACTGAAATGGCTCCGGTGAACACCACGGTCTTACCCGTCAGCGGAGCCCCGCTTCCCGGTGAAGCCCCCTCCAGCGGGACCGGCACGACTCCCGCGTCGAGCAGCCGACCGATCATATACCTGTTCTTGTCCTCTCCGAAGAAAGCCGCCACGCTTTGGGCCACTTCCGGGCCGATACCGTGAATGCTCGTCATATCATTGCCGGTAGCATGAAACAGAGCCTGTATGTCGTTGAAAGCCATGATGAGTACGCGTGCCACATGCTCGCCCACCAGGGGAATACCGAGACTGTACAGGAACCGATCGGCCGAAACTCTTTTTGAACGATCCAGAGCGCGAAGGATGTTCATCGCCGACTTATCCGCCATCCTGTCCAGCGACGACAGGGTTTCTTTGTCCAGAACATACAAATCGGCCGGATTCTTCACGTAACCGCGGTCCACAAGCTGTTCCACGAGCTTGGTTCCGAGACCCTCAATGTCCATAGCTCCTCGGGACGCGAAGTGTCTGATGGTTTCTTTGAGGCGGGCAGGGCAGGAGACGTTCACACACCGTTTTGCCGCCTGTCCCGGTAGTCGCACCGCGCTGGAACCGCAAATGGGGCATCGATCGGGAATCCCGTACGCCACGCTCCCCTCGGGTCTGAGCTCTTTCAAGACCTCCACCACTTCGGGAATTACATCTCCAGCCCGCTGAACCAGCACCGTATCACCTTCCCGGATGTCCTTGCGATCGATTTCGTCCTGATTGTGAAGCGTGGCTCTGCTTACCGTGACGCCCCCTACGCTGACGGGCTCCATGATGGCCACAGGCGTCAAAGTGCCTGTCCGGCCGACCCCCACGTCAATACGCACTATACGGGTCGTGGCCTGCAAAGGTTGGAATTTGAACGCTATCGCCCAGCGGGGAGACCGGGTCTTCATGCCGAGCAACACCTGGTTTTCCAGGGAGTTGACTTTTACCACAGCGCCGTCGATCTCGTACGGGAGATCCACTCGAACCTGCCGAAGATACCGATAATGGTTCAAAACGTCTTCAATTCCAGTACATAACTTCGCATGAGGCAAATTGGCCGGAAGACCGACATCCCGAAGTCCCTGCAACATGTCCCAGTGCGTTCCGGGCAAGTCGCCTTCGATGCGGCCGAGTCCGTGCGCGGCAAATTTCAAAGGCCTCCGCGAAGTAATTTTCGGGTCGAGTTGCCGGATTGAGCCCGCTGCCGCATTCCGGGGATTGGCAAAAGGCTGAAGCCCGCGGTCATCGCGGGTGCGGTTCAATTCTTCAAAATCCGCCCTGTTCATGAAAATCTCGCCCCTGACATCTATCAGTCTCGTATTCGCGAACACGCCGGCGCCAGAGAGCTTCAGCGGTATGGCCTTAATGGTGCGCACATTAGGGGTGACATCCTCTCCCGTGTACCCGTCTCCACGGGTGGACCCCGTCACCAGAACGCCGCCTTGGTACACAAGCTCCACAGCCACGCCGTCCAGTTTCGGCTCTACTACATACTCGTGGCGATTCGATCCGGATAGCGCCTTTCCGGTGCGGAGATCGAACTCCAGGAGTTCGTTTTCGTCGAAAATGTTGGACAACGAAAGCATGGGCAGGGCGTGAGAAACCTGGCCGAACTTCTCCAGAGGTTGCCCGCCGACCCTCTGAGTCGGAGAATCCGGGGTCACCAGTTCCGGATAACGATGCTCCAGCTCTTCCAGTTTCTTGAAGAGTGAGTCATATTCGGCGTCGGAGATTTCCGGGCTGTCCAGTACATAATAGAGATAATCGTGGCCGCGTATCAGGTCACGGAGCTTCCGTATTTCCTCGATTGCTTCAGTAACGAGCGCCTGGTGTTCCATGACTAATCATATGAGGAGGCAGCGATTTTCTTCGGAACCGGTTTTCCGCACATGGACGGCCTCCCCCTTCCTCTTGCTGGAAATCGCTATGCGATTAGGCAGGTACGGCAAAACCGATCTTCTTCTCCGTTTCATAATGCAGCAGTAAACGGTTATTGGCAAGCCCACTTCCGGGGCGAGGCACTTCTTCGAACGCACCTTGATATCATGACGGACGTAATACAGGTTTATTTAAATCAGGTCGCACATTCTTGTTCGGATCATATAGCTTCGCTTCGCTCGCAATGACACGCTTCAAAATTGTGCATGCAAGGGAGGGCTTATCATTCCGACAATACTTTCGAGACTTACCAAAGCGCAATGGCATGAGATCGGCCGGACGAATCGGCCGCAACCTTTCGCTACTGCTACAAGCAAATGAGACGGCCCCATGAGGGCCGTCTCGATAATGAAATTGAATTGCGCATCAGCCGCGAGACTACAAAAAACAAATCACACCAGGTGACGAACTATTTTTTCGGCCAGGCGCCCGAGAATGTGGCCTGAATTTCCTTTCCTTTTTCGTCCTTGAAGAGTGCGGTTCCACCAGTGACCGTGATCGGAAAGGCAAAATCGCCGACGGTTTCCCACCACTTCTTCACCAGTTCAGCAGGCGTGGTCTTCATTTCCTGGACTCTGGCAACGTTTTGAGCCCCGACACTCAAGCTTCCTATGGTGGCTACGGTTTCGTTCGTAACCACGATCCTCACCTCATTCGCCTTGCCGGGTGCTATCCAGGAGTCTTCATAGGCGATGGCAGTGTTTACGTCGAAACCGTCAAAAGCGGTGGTGAACGTCAGTTCATCCAGCATGACCGGCTCTTTGTTGGGGTTCTTTATGTTGAGTATGTATGCCATGTTCAGCATGGCACCCACATTTAAGTCTTTGCCCGGATCGTTTGCATCCTTGAAGCCGACTCGGGGTTTTGCAAAGAAAGGCTGAATGTTGGCTACTTCCACACGGTCCAGAGTTATTACGGGAGGCTGCAGAGCCAGTGCGGGAACGACTGCCAGCCCAAGAGCCACAAGCACTAAAATAGACACCTTCACTGCTCGGTTCATTTCCGTCCTCCACCCAAAAGGGTATTTATGCCAACCAACGTTTCCGTCGTTTGTAGTGTTTCACTTCTCTGAAACTCTTGCGACCGCCCACATCCGTCAATCCCAGATAAAAATCTCGAATGTCCGGGTTTTCTTTTAGCTTTTCCGAACTATCGTCCATGACTATGCGGCCGTTTTCCATCACATATGCATGGGGGGCAACAGTCAGCGCGAGTTTCACGTTCTGTTCCACCAGCAGAATCGGAATTTTCTCTTCCCGGTTGAGGCGTTGAATGATCTCGAAGATCTCCTTGATAAGCAAAGGAGCAAGGCCCATTGACGGTTCGTCCAGAAGCATCAGCTTGGGCTGAGCCATCATTGCCCGGCCGATGACGCACATCTGCTGCTCTCCTCCGCTTATGAAACCGGCCATAACGTTGCGACGCTCCCTGAGCCGAGGAAAATAGTGGTACACCATTTCCAGGCGCTCCTTCAAACCGCCCGGTCGCAAATGGCCGCCCACCACGAGGTTCTCTTCAACTGTAAGATGCTCGAAAACCCGGCGTCCCTCGATAATCTGGAAAATTCCCCTTTTCGAGATTTGCTCGGCTCCGAGCCTATGAATCTGCTCGCCCATGAATTGGATGCTTCCGTCCGTCACTTCGCCGTCTTCATGGTTGAGCAGACCCGAAATGGCCTTCAAGGTCGTGCTCTTGCCGGCTCCATTGGCTCCCAGAAGAGCCACGATCCCACCGTGGGGAACCTCGATGGACACTCCCTTGAGGACCAAGATGACCTCGTGATACCTGACCTCAATGTTGTTGATCTTCAGGATGCTGTTACTGTCGGCCACAACCTTCTCCCTTTGTTGCTGTCTCAGTGAGCTCGGACACCAGAACCAATGCCATGGTGGCCACGTGCATGTTGCGTCAGTCTACCATCCCAGCCAGCTTTCCCATTTATCCGGGAATTTTTCCTTCATGTCGATTCGATTGAAAAACGCTATCTTGCCGTCTTTTATCGTGTACAGAAGCGAAACGGGGCTGGGTCGATGGTCCGTTGCGGTGATGGTAGTTGGGGGCCGGCCCAGAGCGTCCTTCGTGTTGAGCGGGTACCAATCTTTCAAGGATTCCAGAGAAGCCTTGATCGATGGGCCGTCCAGTTTTCCCTTCTTGTCCGCGATGGTCAGACCTGCGGAGGCCAGCGTAACCTTCACCCAGCCTTGAACCGTGCGAATGTCCCGTTTATCAATGGCCACTCCGGGGTTGACCTTCTTTGCGTATTCCAGAACCTTGTCCATGTACGGTACATTATCGCCCAGGAATGCGCACGACGCGGCTCCGATCACTCCTTCGCCGGCATTTCCGGTCATTCGTACAAGGTTCTGATCGAATCCCCAGTTGTTGATTATGTGGTCAGCCTCCAGCTTGAGGGCGTATGCGTCCTTTATGGCCGTCGCCACGGACATGGTGGTATTGCCGTGCCACACCACCGTCGGGTTTTCTCCTTTCGCTGCAAGCACTTGGCTTTTTGCGTCCAGGGCGGTCAAGGAGACGTCCTGATCCTTGGCAACTTCGATTCCCAAAAGAGCAGCCTGGTCTTTGATTGCTTTAATGGGAGCGCTGCAGTACGGAGCAGCAAACATATAGAAGCAGACAAGTTTGGGTTTCTGTCCGCCTTCTCGGGCTTTCTTCCACTTGTCGCTTTGCAACCAGACTTTTTCATACCAGGTCGTGAGAGCGGCCCGCGCGTTGGTTGAATAATCAGTGCTGTAGATGAAATTGTACGGAGTTTTTTTCGGATCGCACAAATGGCCCGACAATGAGTCGGAAATGGTCGCCATTTGATCCTTGTTGACCGTCGGAGAGAGAGCTTCGGTGTCTCCGGTCCCCCACTGCAGCAGCATGGCGATCTTGTCATGATCCCTGAACCGCTTGTAGATGGTGATTGCCTCGGGAACCCTGTATCCGTAATCGTAAAGAAGCAGCTTGATCTTCTTGCCGTTGATTCCTCCGTTGTCATTAAGGTAAGCAACGCATTCCTTGACCCCCAGTGCTGCGTCCTTTCCAACGTCCGAGGTACCACCCGTCAAATCGTTTATTGAACCGACCTTGATTTCCTCAGCGGCGTACACAGCGGAACACAACAGAAACAGAGCCAAGCCGAGCAGCAGAATCCTCTTCATACTACACCTCCCTCTTTGTTACGCGTAATTGACCTGTTGAATCTCAGAGTTCGTGACCGCCTTCTCGGGATAGCCACCTCCTTTCGGGACTCTTTTCCGGGCATCTTATTTCCCTGTATACGAGAAGGGCCACAGGTTAAAATAGTTTTTCAACTGCCAGTACCGATAACTCAGGCCATTCGGTTCATAAATGAGAAAGAATATGATCGCCAGGCCAAAAGCCGATTCCTTGAAGAAAACTATCTTTGTGGTCATCCAGCCGAGATTCGGGTAATTGGTCATGAGAAGATCGCTGGACCACATGACGCCCATTTCCAGCAGTTTGAAAACGATAACCACGAAAGCCGAACCGAAAACAAGGCCTTGTATGCTTCCCACTCCGCCTATGAGAATAATTCCCACCCACAGCAGCGAATAGAACCATTCATAGTGCTCGGGACTCACGAAGGACAGCGAACTGATGTAGAAGGCGCCCGCAATTCCTGCGAAGAATCCTGCCACAAAAAAGGCAAGCAGCTTGTAGAGGACGATATTGACTCCCATGGTCTCCGCCGCGATGTCGTTGTCGCGAATGGCAATCCAGGCTCTCCCTATCTTGGAGCGCAGCAGATTACCCATGGCAACCAGACACAATGCCACGAGAAAAATGGACCAATAGTAAACCTTTATATCTGAATCGATTTCCCAGGGGCCTATTGTGATGGTTCCGGGGGGCAGCGAGAAGGCCTGCCCTCGGCCGCCGATCTGGCTGACGTACTGCGTGATGACGAGAGGCACCGTTATCCACTGTGCGGCCATGGTAGTCATAATCAGGTAAAAGCCTTTGACCCGGGCCGAAGGAAGCCCGAAAAGCACCGACCACATTCCTGCTGCAAACCCTGCGCAAACCACGCTGATGGGGTAAGCAAGGCCTGCATCGGAAATGAATTTCGGCCAGGGGACGAACAACACCATCATCGCGCTACAGTAGCCCCCCACAGCAACAAAGGCTGCATGGCCCAATGTGATTTGGCCGCAGTATCCTATCAGGAGCTGCACACCGAGAGCCGCAAGCACGTAATAACTGATGGTATAGGCTACGCTCAACCATTGCTGGTCCACAACGAACGGAAAAACCAGCAGCACAACCACCATCGCGATCATCTTCGCCTTGATGAAACGGGTCTGCCACCATTTTTGGTCCGCCAGGTACGATTCGTGATACACACCGCAGGGAAGATAACTCATTGCTAGACCCTCTCAATCCTTTCCCAGCCCCAAAGCCCGAAGGGTTTGAACAGGAGGAAGATAACCATGAATATGAACGGAGCGATTTCTTTAATTCCCCCCGGGAAGTAATAATCCAAATATCCCCCGGCAAGGTTCTGGAGAATTCCGATGGTGATCCCGCCGACAATAGCTCCGGGAACCGAATTCAGCCCTCCGAACACGACCACGGGTAGGACGAGCAATCCCAGGCCGCTCACGGAGTAATTCAGACCGTTGATGTTACCCAGCAGGGTGCCGCCTACGCCGGCTGCCATGAAGGCTATTGCCCAGGCCAAGGCGTACACAAATTTTGCGCTTACTCCCAAAGAAAGGGCGGCCATTTCATCGTCCGCACAGGCCTGCATGGAGAGGCCCCAGCGGGTAAATTTGAAAAAAGAAACAAAAACAGCCATGAGTATCATGGCTGCCACAAAGCCCCAGATATACACCTGCCCAATAGCTATTCCAAAGACTTCCAAGGGCTCGATGGGGAAAATTCTTGGCATGAATACCTGGGTATCCGTATCCCAAATGATGAATACCAAACCCTTGAAGAAGAAGGAGAGCCCCACAGTAACCATGATCACGGCGAGAATCGGTTCGCCGATCATTTTCCTCAAGAAAATGCGTTCGGTGAGAAGTCCCAGAACAAGCCCGACGACGAGAGTGCATGCAAGCGAGAACAGAAAACCTTGGACGATGGGCATGGTCGTTACGAACCAGGAGTAGAAGGCCAGGCAAATATACCCTCCGATCATCGTGAGCTCGCCCATTGCCAGGTTCAGAACACCGGAACACTTGTAGATAAGCACCCAGCCCAACGCCACCAGAGCAAAGATCGAACCGAGCATGATACCGGTGATAAAAAGCTGGGCAAACAGCTTCGCATCGTGGGAGATGGCCCGGAACAGCAAGTACACCAAGAGGGCTACGCCGATACCGACAAGAATCATTTTGAGGTTGCGTGACATTTACTTCTTTCCTCCTTCCCGAGAAACGTCCTGCAGCCTGATATCGGCTTTGATCTCAATGACCCGGCCGTCTTCGTAGGTGATGTTGGTTTCCATGTGAAGCAGGTCGTGTCCCGCATAGAGGCCGTCGATAATGTCTTTATAGCGGTTTTCCACAAAAGCTCTGCGGATCTTCCTCGTGCGGGTCAACTCATCATCGTCCGCGTCGAATTCCTTGTACAGGTTGGCGAACCTGGTTATTCTGGCTGAATCGGGAAGAGTGCGGTTTACCTCGCGTATGGCCCCTTCCACGAGGTCATAAACCCGAGGTATTTGCGCTAGTTCCGAGTAACTGGTGTAATTGATGTTATTATCTTCTGCCCACTTACCTACGGTATTATAATCTATGCACACGATTGCCGTGACGAACGGCCTTTCGTGCCCCACTATGAGGGCATCTCTCATATAAGGACTGAATTTGAGGCGTGCCTCCAGGAATTGAGGCGAAAATTTTCGCCTGTCGTTGAGAATCATGATATCTTTGCTTCTATCGAAAACGACCAGGTGCCCGTCTTCGTCAATGAATCCCGTATCGCCCGAATAAAGCCAGCCGTCTTTCAGGGCTTTTTCGGTCTCTTCGGGCATTTTGTAGTAGCCCACAAAAACCGAAGGGCTCTTGGAGATAATTTCATCGCTCTCCGTTATGGCGACTTCCGTTCCCGGCAGCGGTGTCCCGACCGTGTCGAATTTTATGTCGTCGTCCCTGTGCACGACCGAGATACCGGCAATTTCCGTTTGCCCGTATATCTGTTTCAGATTCGCGCCTATGGCATGGAAGAATCTGAAATGGTCCGGTCCCATTGCAGCGCCGCCGGTATATGCGTGGCGCACTTTGCTCAGACCCAGATGATCCCTGATCTTTTCATAACAGGCCCAGTTGGCGAGCATCCGGAGAAACTTCCAAAAAACGGGAACCGGTTTTTTTTCGAATTTCAACTCGGCAGTGTGGTAGCCGATCTTCATGGAGAGGTTGTACACAGTTCGTTTGAGCCACGTAGCATC
Organism: Desulfomonilaceae bacterium; assembly: GCA_035319325.1. Classification (GTDB taxonomy): domain Bacteria; phylum Desulfobacterota; class Desulfomonilia; order Desulfomonilales; family Desulfomonilaceae; genus DATHCX01. The sequence goes on along the minus strand of DATHCX010000138.1, from coordinate 42,556 downwards.
GAGATGTTTGACTTGGACGGTTCGCGTCATCTGCTCGTATAACCGAGGCGGGGCAAACATCACGTGCGGTCCTATTTCTCTCACATTTGCCTGGGCCACTTCCGGCTCTTCCGGAAAATTGATGGTGAGCCCCACCTGCAGTCCGCACGATATGGCCATCATCTGTTCGCCGATCCATGCGAACGGCAGATAAGAGACGAAATCGTCGGACGGGTAGCACGGATCCACCCTCATCAGATTCTGCCCCATGGTAAGCATGTTGTAGTGGGTAAGCAGTGCGCCCTTGGGTAAGGAAGTAGTTCCCGAAGTATAAAAAAGAAGACACACGTCGTCTCCCGAGCCCCGGGACACAAGCTTTTCAAATAACCCCGGATCTTCCCGCTCTTTCTTTATGCCGAGTTCCATCACTTCGTCGAGGCTGATGAGCATCGGATCGTCATAATGACGCATTCCCTTGGGATCGTCCCAGATGATTTTCTTGAGCTTGGGGCATTCGTCCCGGATGGCAAGAGCCTTGTCCACCTCTTCCTGGCCTTCAGCCACATAGAATTTGGAATCGGAATGGTCCACGATGTATTTCACTTCGTCCATGAGGCAGTCCTGGAAGAGCCAAACCCCGACTCCGCCTCCACACATTGCGGCCATTTCGGTCCAGAGAGCTTCGGGACGGTTATCACCTATCATGATAACTTTGTCCTCCGGCTCCAGGCCAAGAGCTATGAGGCCGAGGGTGATCTGTTTCACCTTCTCCAGATAATCCGTCCAGGTGACCGGCCGCCATATTCCGTATTCTTTTTCCCTCATCGCGACTTTGCCGGAACCGAACTTGCGACATTGCTGCACGAGCAGCTTGGGTAATGTCAGGTCTTTGGTAATGGAAATTTCGAGGTAGCTTTTCTCATCTGCGGCTGACATATAGATCCTCCACCTCACCCAGATAGGCCTTGATCACTTCAGGATTTTCCTGGATCTCTTTTGGGGTTCCGTCGGCAATCTTCACGCCGAAGTTCAGGGTCATGACGCGGTCGGAAAGATCCATGACAACGCCCATATCGTGTTCCACGAGTACGCAGGTAACTTTCCAGCGCGCATCCTCGTTAATGTCGATGATAAAACGAGCCATGTCCTCAACTTCTTCCAGATTCAGGCCCGCGAGAGGCTCATCCAAGAGGATGACTTCGGGTTGGACCGCGAGTGCCCGGGCGAGCTCTATGCGCTTTTGCATGCCGTACGGGAGCATGCCTGTCACTTCGTTGCGCACCGCCTCGATTTCCAGCAGATCGATAATTTCCTCTTCAATGAATTTTCTGGTCTCGATTTCTTCTCTGGACGTCTTTCCCCAGTAGACGCATGAACTCAAGATACCGGAGCGAAGATGCATGTGACGGCCGAGACGGATGTTGTCCAAAACCGTCATTCCCCCGAACAACTCAATTTTCTGAAACGTCCGGGACAATCCCATGGAGGCTCGTTTGTGGGGTGAATAGTGCGTGATGTTCACTCCTTTGAATAACATCTGGCCCTGCTTCGGGCGATACAGGCCGTTCAAGCAGTTCATCATGCACGTCTTTCCCGCTCCGTTCGGGCCGATGATGGAGAAGATCTCACCTTTCCTGACCTGGAAACTGACATTGGTCAGAGCGGCGACCCCGTGAAAAGAGAGAAAGATATTCTTCGCCTCAAGTATGACTTCCGACATTCAGCATCCCCTTTGTATTATCGCGCAACTGAGGTTTGGCCCCGGGGCCTTCAGCATCCCGATTCATCTATGTATCGTGGTATGGTGATCCCCATCAGATTTTTGACCGATGGCGTGCCGCTTAGATAAGGCAACAAAAAATAACAAAACCTACCCTCCAGGTCAAGTCTCACTTGACCAAGAAATCAAAGAAGTGAACCTGACTTTTCTCTCATTGTTCTGGTGTAGAAGGACATTTTCTGTTAGAGACACGCTTAGACCTTATTCGGGTTCGGGGATCGCAGAAGAATAAATTCTCCATAGTGAAAAATGTGGTGGCGGAACGGGCGGGGTTCCCCCGAACAGGTCCCCTTCCATGGAAAAGTCCCAGGTGGCCCTGACCCATGGGATGACGTGAAAGATGGGGTGTGTGATGTGGTACAAACGTCAGCCTTGGCCAATCGATTTCTTTGAAGCGTCGGCAATCCCGCTACAGGAGTTCCGTACGCGGTAAACATTGTTGATACTGGCGTGACTGTTGACCGGTGGACGCCAATGAGCCGGCTTTGACCCGTGATCTTGATCCTTCCGGTACGTTAACCCCGTCCACACTCCAAGCCGTCTGACGAACCGTTTGTCAGGACCGAGGACTGATCAAAGTGTACTGATCATGAATAAACTGATGTTGAAAAGTCAAGTTGAAAAATGGTATCGTTTTTGGGATTTGTCTGTATTTCCCTGGTTTCCACTGCTCGAAGGGGCGAAAACGTTTCGCGGAACACTGCCGATCCGCAAGAGCGCGGCGCGCCCGCTTCGAATAACTGCCCGATTTCACGTGGAGGATACAACGGATGCCTGGAGAGGAAAGTCTCTTAAAGGAACTGCGGGACGGAGTGATGATTTTGACCATCAACCGCCCCGCCGCAATGAACTGCTTCGACATGGCGCTTTTGGAAACTTTCGGACAAGCGGTCAATGAGGCTGCATTTAACCGGGAAGCAAAAGTAGTAATCATTACGGGATCTACCGAGGGAAAAAACGCTTTCAGCACCGGCGCGGACCTGAAAGAACGGGCGGGTATGTCCCCCGACCAGGTTCGGCTCTACATCCAAACGATCCGGAATCTGTTCACCTCGGTGGAAGAACTCCCCAAACCGGTCATCGCTGCGGTGAACGGCTATGCTTTCGGAGGCGGCCTGGAATTGGCTTTGGCCTGTGACATTCGACTGGCGTCGGCTAACGCGATCGTTGGTTTGACGGAAACGAGCCTCGCCATCATACCCGGCGCGGGAGGGACCCAGAGGCTGCCCCGGATCGTGGGAATTGCCAGGGCAAAAGAACTGATCTTTCGGGCGAGGCGCATCGGCGCTGCAGAAGGCGCTCAAATAGGGCTTTTCCTGGAAGTGCTGGAACCGGAAAAGCTTTTGGAAAGATCGGTGGAGATAGCGAAGGAGATTGCAGCCAACGGCCCCGTTGCCTTGGCTCAAGCAAAATATGCGGTTAACAAGGGAATTGAAGTGAGCCTTCCTTTGGGACTGGCAATTGAATCAAACGCGTATGCGGTAACCATACCCACCAAAGACAGAACCGAGGGTCTTACCGCTTTCAGAGAGAAAAGAAAACCGGTCTATACCGGAGAATAGATCATGGAGGAGGACGTTTATGCGTGGTCAGGAATTGAGCTACCCCACAAAGGTTCAGGTCAACGACATTACGGTGCGGGACGGGTTCCAGCACGAAGAAATATGGATACCCACTGAAGCAAAATTGTTCTACCTGGAAGAACTCATTCTTTGCGGCGTCAAACATCTTGAAGTGACCAATCTGGGAAATCCCGCTGCCATGCCCCAGTTCAAGGATGCAGATGAGTTGCTGAAAAAGTTGCGAAATTCTAAGAAATTGTCTCGCGCGGGTGTAAACTGGAATGACGTGACCTTGACCGCGATTACCATCAGAGAGAAGGCTGTGGACAGGGCCATTGCGGCAAGAAAGGAAGGATGGGGGCCCGACCGTATCCTGATGATGGTCTCCACCGACGAAGAGCACCACTTTGCCAATTCCGGCACGACGTTGCCCGTTTATTGGGAAGAAGCGAAACGATGTATCGAGAAGGCCGCGGATGTGGGGATAAAGATGAACGGCACGGTGTCCACCATCTGGGGGTCGCCGATTTCAGGTCCCACCAAACTCGAAGAAGCTGTGGAATTCTCGAAGCGATGGCTGGAAATAGGCGCAGCAGACATCGAACACGCTGACCACGACGGAAGCGCTCCGCCGAACCAGGTATACAAGTACTATTCTCTGGTCCTGGAGGCTATGCCGGACAAAAGGCTTCACGTCGCCCATTTTCACGTGACCAGAGGATGGGGCAACGCGAACGTTCTTGCGGCACTTCAGGCAGGCATCGAGATCTTCGAGGCAACCCTCGGAGGCCTCGGAGGGCAACCGGCCAATTTCATGGACCGCGTTCCCGTTGCCGGAACAGGATCCTATTATTACCGGGATCCTAACGTTGTGGGACTTCAGTGCATCGAAGACATGGTGGTCATGATGGATGAAATGGGCATAGAAACGGGAATCGACGTGGATCGACTCCTGGATCTCGGAACCATGATGGAAAAGACCGTAGGAAGAAGGCTGCGCTCAGAATCGATACTCAATCGTCGAATACCGAAACACCCCAGAGACGAGTACAAAAGAAAAGGACTGGCGGAACTGAAGAAAAGACTGGGAGAAGAGCCGGGACAAAAGATTCCCGCAACATGGCAGGAAAAAGCTACTTATACAGCCAAATGAAGTACGGTAAGGACAGATCGGATCACAACGTCTCGGATATGAATATGCATTCGACGTAAAATCCTGAGGAACGTCTTATCAGAAGTTCCTCCGGATTCCACCTGTTTTGAAAGCGAAATGGTACGACACTGAATTCTGTTCATTCACTGCGAGGAGGCAAGACATGGACCCTCTCTGGAGGCCGTCGGGAGAACGGATCAAGAACGCCAACATCACCAGGTTCATTGACTTCACAAACGAGAAATATGCCATGGGTATTTCCGGGTATGAAGCCCTGTACGAGTGGTCAGTAACACAGCGAGAAGATTTTTGGGCGTCAGTGTGGGAATTCGGAGACGTTATCGCTTCGAAACCGTATGACAAGGTCCTCGTGGATTCACCCACCATGATCGGAGCCAAGTGGTTCGTCGGTTCGCAGCTCAATTTCGCGGAGAATCTCCTGCGCTTCCGGGACAAGAGAACTGCAATCGTGTTCAAGGGCGAGGGTCAGGACGTGAAGCGAATGACCTTTGCCGAGTTGTATGATGAAGTGGCGAGGATGGCAAAATCCTTGAGAGACGCGGGGGTGGTGACGGGCGACCGTGTGGCGGGGTATGTGCCCAACATGATTCATACCATTGTAGCCATGCTGGCTGCCACAAGCATTGGTGCGATCTGGTCTTCCTGCTCGCCGGATTTCGGCATCAAAGGCGTCCTGGACAGGTTCGGACAGATAGAACCCAAGATTCTGTTTACCGCCGACGGATACTTCTATAACGGGAAAAGCCATGACTCCCTGGAACGCATCAGCGGAATTATTCAACAGCTCCCCAGTATCGAAAAAGTAGTGGTGTTCCCATATACCCGTGAAAGAGCGGATATCGCCGTAGTTCCCAATTCAGTTCACTACGACGATTTCATCTCAAAAGAAAAAGGCCTTGAGATCCCATTTACCCAGCTGCCGTTCGACCACCCTTTGTACATCATGTACTCGTCGGGAACCACAGGCCTTCCCAAGTGCATGGTACACGGAGCGGGCGGAACGTTGATCCAACATCTGAAGGAACACCTTTTGCACGGCGATTTAAAAAGAGAAGACAAGATCTATTATTTCACCACGTGCGGATGGATGATGTGGAATTGGCTGGTGAGCGCCCTTGCAGTCGGTGCTACCATCATCCTGTATGACGGATCTCCGTTTCATCCGGATCCGGGTGCAATTTTTCAGCTCGCTCACGATGAGGGCATGACGATTTTCGGCACTAGTGCACGGTATATAGCCGGTGTGGAGAAAGCCGGTTTGAAACCGAAAGAAAACTACGATCTATCGCATCTCAAGACCATGTGTTCTACCGGCTCACCGCTTTCCGAAGAGAGCTTCAGGTTTGTGTACCTGGATATCAAAGCGGATGTCGACCTGGCCTCAATTTCAGGTGGAACCGATATCATTTCCTGCTTTGCTCTGGGCTGCCCGATTCTTCCTGTATACGAAGGGGAGCTGCAGTGCAGGGGACTCGGTATGAAAGTGGAGGCCTACGATTTCAAGGGAAGGCCCGTCATTGGCAGGCAAGGGGAACTGGTGTGTACTGCGACGTTTCCGTCCCAGCCTATCTACTTCTGGAACGATCCTGAGAACTCCAAGTACAAGAGCGCATATTTCGACGTGTTTCCGAACGTCTGGCATCACGGAGATTACATAGAAATCACCGAGCACGGAGGAGTCAAGATTTACGGCCGCTCGGACGCAACCCTGAATCCCTCGGGAGTGCGCATTGGAACCGCGGAAATCTATCGAGTAGTTGAGGCTATGGAAGAGATCTCGGACAGCATCGTGGTGGGGCAGAATTGGGACAATGACGTTCGGGTGATCTTGTTCGTCAAATGTGCACCGAACGCGAACCTGAACGACGAACTCAAGAACAGAATCAAAAAGAATATCAGGGAAAACACGACTCCCAGGCACGTTCCGGCTCTGATCCTGCCCGTGGAGGACATTCCCGTGACTCTCAACGGGAAAAAAGTGGAAATTGCCGTACGAAACGTGCTGGAAGGCAAACCCGTTACGAATAAGGACGCCCTGCTCAATCCGCAGGCTCTGGACCAATTCGCAGAAATCCTCGAGCTGAAGGGATAGCACATGCTACGGGGAGCTTTTTTCCAAAAAGTTCCCCAGCCTCCCACCGGGGAGAGAGACCGGCGTGCGGACCGGTTGATACCCCAAACAGATTCCGGACACCATCAACTTGCCTCGTTTAGGAAATCCGCCACAGACAGCACTCTGGCAAAGACAGAACTCAAGGCCGCAATGAATGCGGAGTGCACGAGGCCTGCCGGTATGTGGGCATTTTCCTGGGAGAGGCTTCGAGTCGCACACGCATCTCTGAGAAGCACGCACGGGAAACCGTAGTCGAAGGCGGCCCTTACCGTGGAGTCAACGCACATGTGGGTCATCATTCCGCATATGATCAGCCGTTCAATTCTCTCTTCCTTCAAATGATCCAGAAGTCCCGTGTCGCGGAAGGCATTCGGATACTGTTTCTGGAAAAGCGTTTCACCGGGGCCCGGCCTTACCTCTTCGCGGATTTCCACTCCATCGGTGCCCGGCAGGAAAAATATCGCATCAGGACGCGCGGATATGTGCTGCACGTGAACGATGGGGTGGCCGCGGCCGCGAAAGTGCTCGAGAATACGCCGCGCCTGCAGAATCGCTTCGGCACTTCCTTCCAATTCCATTCTCCCGCCTGGAAAATAGTCGTTTTGTATATCGATGAGCACCAGAGCACTTTTCATAGGAAGATCCTTCTCGCGTTTCGGCAAATATGGAGGATCGGGGCGGTACTCCAGGTATTACGTAAAGGTCGCCCCAATTTCACTACTTACAGCAGTTCTCGAAAATACTGTCGGATTCGTTCATGACTCTCGCCCACATTCCGACGATGCAATCCTATCATTGCGGGGAGTGGAACGACGAAGCAATCTCAGTTTGGGCAGTTGGAGATTGCTTCGGGCTTCGCCCTCGCAATGACAGTCTTCGAATCCTTTCGCGTAATCAAAACCGACACTACTTTTGAGAATCCCTCTAGAATGAATATCAGCATTACGTCTGATGAATGTCACGAGTGTACACCAAGGAGCCGGTTAAAAAAAGATCCTCAGCACAGGCCGGCATTTCTCGGTTCATGGCCGATCCAGGATTTCTTCGAACGTCCTGGTTCCTGTATTTGGTCAGCTGTTGCAGCCCCACGGCCGGCGCATTTCTCCCGCTCCAAAGAAACCGTGTTTCATTTTCTTGCCAGGAGCCAGTTCTTTCACTTGCGCGCAACCGGCAATCACTATAGACAAAAGAGAAGAGAGGAAAAAAGTGTAGAACATTGATCCCAGGGTAAATCTTCCGTACAATTGAACCGGCACACGCAAGCTGATGCCAAGGAGGCTGTTCATGGAGAATTTCATGGGAAACGTTCTGGTTCAGGGGCTGACGGCTACGGACAATTTCTGGGGGTATGCTTGCTCGTACTGGAATTGGAGCTTTTGGATCGGATTTCTGGCCGGAGTGATAGGGGCACTTGTATCTTTTTTCTTGAAAAGGCCCGAACATTTCTGACGTTTAGGCTCACCCCCGCGATTTTTTTCGAAAAACGTTCGAGGGCTTGGCATCGCACATCAAGGATGTGTCTGCGGGAGCTTGCGGGCTGACACCAACGTCGAGGAACTACAACACCATGACGCCGGACGAACGCAGATTACACATTCCTCGGGAAATTCCCGAAGATTTCGCCAACGCGGTCGCAACCGTATTGCTGTTAGGAATAGCGGGCGGAGCGGCATGGGACCAAATATATCGTTATCCTCCAGAGAAGGCGCTTGCCTGGATCGGGGGCATTCTGAGGGTAAACGACAACTCCGGACTGGTTCATTCCGACCTGGAATGGTGGGAGCACCAGCTCCGGGGGCATTGAAGAAGACACAGCATGTTGTGCCTGCTTCATTGCGATTTCGGATGGTGTTATAATCGTAGATGCTCGGCCGGCGTTGCCGTGCGCCGTTTTGCTGTGTGCGAATCGGGCGGGTACTCGCCCCGTCGTCCGGATTGTTGACGCACAGTGCAACCAGCGATGCTCCCACGTATGGCGTGAGCCGGCGACTCAGCGAGTTTCAGCGCAGGGACACGGACCCAGAGGGATTGATGAACGTCAAATTGGACATAAGGCAGTTTGTCAAGGATTATTGCGACGGCGTAAAAGACCGGGAACTCCTGATCAAACACAACATAGGCGCAAAAGATCTGGTGAGAGTTGTCAAGAAGCTCATAAGCGACGGTACCATTTCCAAGGAGGCGTATTTCGATCGAAGTCGAAAGATAGAGGAATTTGAATCGCGTCAGGAAAAGAACTTCTTGAAGTCTCTTTTTCACTGCCCGGTTTGCAGTCATATCCACCCTGTCCCGTTTGACGTCTGTCCTTCGTGCGGTACGGATATAGCGGCATACGAGCGAGCCCAGAAGACTGAGGAGGAATCGCTCCCCGTGCAGGAGAGGCATGCGGACGAACTCCCTCCACCCGTTGCCGAACCCGGCCGGGTCGTGGCTCCTAAACCAGGGCCACCAGTCCTTCTGCAAGCCCAAACACCGCCGGTCGAGCCGGTAGTGGAACCCGCGGGTTTGCCCGAAGTGTTGGTCCGCAAGATCGGCATGGATCTGGAAAACCTTGTGTTGCTGGTGGAAGCGCCGGATGAGTTTCATTCGGGTGAGTACCGCGTTACGGGCATCGTGCGCAATGGACAAAGAGCGGCCGTGTTCAGGGCGGAGGACCTATCGAAAAATTCTCCAGCTATTGCCGTAAAACGATTTCACTCGGATGTCCTGTCAGTCACCGGGGATGAGTTTCTGAACAATCTGGTAGCCTATCAGTCAGGTATGAACGATCCGAATGTTTTGGAAATTCTCGGTTATGCCACACTCGGTGAAGACAGGGTCCTCCTGTATCCCTATTTCGGGGAAAATTTGGAGACGGTACTCCAGAGATGCCCTGAAGGTTTGCCTTTGGAGACCTTCGCCGTCCTTCTGCCACAGATTCTCAACGCTGTGGGATATTCCCACATGCATCGGAGCAGGGACGGAGTAATCAGGCGGCTGGCCCATGGATATTTGAAGCTGTCCGAATTTCTCGTCAACGAGAAACAGGACACGATCAAACTCGACGGATGCGGGGTCCTAAAATCGCTTGTCGAAACGAGAGGCCACAAACGTCACTTGTGGGAAGAACCAGGTAGGGATTTGTCGTCTCTTGCGCCTGAAGCATTCGTCCTGGACAGCAAGTTCGTCAACATGTTTTATGTGGACATGTACGCGTTGGGCGCGGCTCTGTACAGGCTTACCACGGGCAAGCACGCTTTCCTGGCTGGCAATGTTGAAGAGTATAGCTTTGCTCATTTGAGGACTTTTCCCGTTCCGCCCCGGGTTCATCGATACCTGATCCCGGCATGGCTGGACGGGATGATTCTCAGGGCGCTCGAAAAAGATCCGGCCAAAAGATGGAGAAGCGCTACTCAGATGGAATTGGCCGTAGGGAAGGATCTGCTCTAAGCAGCGCAACCCGTTTTCTGTGAGCAAGCATTGTCTACTCTTTCGCTTTCAAAAACCTGAAATTGAGAGGTGCTCCCCATGGGAAGCGCCTCCCCTATTCTACAGAAAACAACGGTGAATACGAAAAGCAGCCTCCATTGTCCCCAGTGTTCAGCCGAAAGTCGCACACCGGATCCGTTCTGTCCGGAATGTGGGGCACTTTCGCCGCATATGGTGCGCGAGGGACCTTTCGCTGTAGAAATTCAGGAAATAGCCTCCGAAAAATTGAGAACCGGGTTCGTGGAGCTACTCGTGAGCTGGTTTCCTCAGATCGACCGATTTCTCATCGATCGACGGTTGAGCGCAGGACCATCCACTCTCATGGCGGGAATCGACGAGCAATCTGCCGATCGCTTGTTGGCGGTACTGAGGACAATCAGTATTGGAGGCAAGCTGCGGCCGGCACTGCACGGTTCGAATATTGGGCAGTTTTGGAATGCGGGGCTTGGGATTTCGGCACTACTTCTGGTGCTTTCCTATATTTCAGGTGGTGCGGTTGGCGCTCTGCTCTTGATTGCTGCTTTGGCAGCTCCGGTTCTCTGGGGAGCGGTTCGTCGTACCCGTGAGGCTCCTCTCGTTCCTACTTCAAGTCTGGTGCAGGATGCGGACACATGGAACCACCTGTCAGCACGATACTCCTCCGTGATAAAAGAACTGGCTCCTGAAGACGCCATGTCTCTGCGATCCATCACGAAAAAGCTGTTCGATCTTCAAGAATCGGTGCGGTCGGGTTCCCTGGTTTCGATGGCCGCGGGCGGAGACGCCGGCAGTCTGTACGGGAAACTGGTCGAAATGATCTCAGCGGCAGTGGACCTGAGCGCTCGAATCTCTTCCTCCCAGGGCAAGGAGAACGAGAAAACAAGAAGAGAATTGAAGGCCTTGGTTGATCTGGTGGACAAAACCTCCGCATGGTACAGCGGCCTGGATTCAGGACAAATTAAGCCACCTGCGGAATTAACAAGAGAATTGCAAGATGCTGCCGGAGGAATTGAACGAATCATGCAAGATGTTCGCTCAGTACAGGAACCGGAACGCACGACCGGAAAGAAACTGAAACTTTAAACACGAAAGTAACCGGCACTGGCGTCGCAGCAAGTCTTCGAGTGAACTATATAGCGGTTCTCGAAAATTCCGTCGGATTAGTCCATGACTTTCTCCCACATTCCGGCCAGCCAATCACGTACAATTGCAAGGAGTGGAACGGCGAAGCAATCCCAGTTCTAGTTAGTTAGAATAATTCTCGAAAGTATGGTGGAATTGATAATCCTTCCCTTGCATGTACCATGTTGAAGCGGGTCATTGCGAGGAGCGTAGTGACGAAGCAATCTCGCTTTGGCGGATGAGATTGCTTCGGGCTTCGCCCTCGCAATGACATACTTCGAATCCTTTCGCGAAATCAAATCCGACACTACTTCTGAGCATCCCCATACACGGCACGAAGAGCAGACAGGGGCCGGGCCGTCAAGGCATCTGCCATTTATTCACGCGAAATACTTCGCATTGCACGTTGCAGGCGCTGATTGCTCCTCTCCGGTGCGCCGTTTTTCAAGCTTTTGAAAACAGCCAGCGCGAATTTCATTGTTTTCGCCTGTCAAACGTGAAATTCCCAATACTTTCCGCCGGAATTCGCTGAGGGTTTGCGTTCCAAACCCGCCCGATCCCAGTTGCCGAGACTGGCCGCCGCTTCATAGGTGCTCTGCAGGAAAGATCGCAACATTTCTCCAGGTCGGTTTGCGGTTCGGACGGCTTCGTACGGCAAGACGAATTCGCTCAGGTCCGAACTGTAAAATGCCTCCCCGGGAACGATCGGCGCTTCTTTGAAACCCGGTGGCTCGGGATAGGCATATGAATAAAATGCAGGTTCTTCAACAGGCCCTCCTCCAGGCCAGAAACCGCAGCTGCTCACCTCGTGGGAGTAAGCCTCCCGCACCACGAAATCAGCAAGGGCCGGTACATTTCCCGGATGTTCAGGCGCGAGGCGCCCTGAAAAGCGGGTCAAAGCCATATCGAACGCCCCCCAGAATAGGTGAACGGGACTGCACTTGCCTATGAAGCCTGAACGAAACTGTTTGAGTATCCTGTCGGTCTGAACCATGATTCGCCAGCAACGTTGGGCGTTCTTTGCGTCGTAAGAGGCATGACTGTCGTCTTGTTCGAAGGGTATTCGTTCTGGAACCTCAACCGGAGTCGTCCAGATGTTCACGTGTATGCCGAGGCTGCTGAGAGCCTGCATAAGTTCCCAGTAGAAATCGGCCACGGACCGGCCGGCCAGGCCGAATGTCCGAATGGAGCCGTCATCGGTGTGTACAATTAACTTATGATCCAGGAAGTCGAAATCAATTTCGAAAATCCTCTGTTGAAACGGTATAGCAGACGTAGTGAACCCCCTGGTTGTGATGTACAAAGGAACCTGCCACCAGTGGTTCACATGCGGAGCCTGCAACAGCCTAATTTTGCCCACGATCTGCGTCCACATGTGGAGAGTGACGTAAGTGTCTTTCCATTCGCGAAAATTCAATTGGGGCCAAACAACGTTCTTTTCCGGTTCACGATTAGGCACGATCGTCCTCCTTTTGCCGCCTCTCTGCCGGATGCTGCAATTTCTAGCATGAAATCCTGAAGTCCGTCATTTGCAGGACACGAGCCGGAGGCGTTACAATAATTTTGGAGCTTTTACCTCTTGCTTTGTGTATGGATACAACCAATAATTGTCCCGATCATTCCAAAGAACTGTGTCTCATATCAACGTGAAGCGTGTATCAACTACACTATAGCCCATTCGCGATTTCCGAACAACGATCGAAATCCGCATCGTGATCGTTCAGTGTCTCGAGGGAACCATTGTTTCCGTGTCATTGCCAGGAGTGAAACGACGAAGCAATCCCGGTATTTAATGGCAGAGATTGCTTCGTCGTTTCGCTCCTCGCAGTGACATGATTGGCTGGTCGGAAATGCGGGGGAAGGTCATCAACTAATCCGAGTGAATTTTCGAGAACATAAGCAGCAGTTGTAAAAAATTCTGCGGATACGCGTGGCCGATTTCAGGGGTTCCCGAACGAAGGTGTGACGGCTCGGAGTTGTTCGAAGTGTGGGAACCCCCGAGGTCGGCGCTCGACTGAAAGAAGATATTTTTTGGCATCCGCGCCAGGTCAACGACTGCGATGAGCAGATGATTATAGGCATGGCGTTCTTTCAACTGGAGGTATTCCGCCGGAGATTCTAGAATCGGAACCGCGCATTTCCCTGGCTGCCTGCAACCGGTGGAATGCGGAGAGGGAACCCGCTTTCGCGGGAAAGCCGGAAAAGGTCGAATCATGTCGCAAACGCTTGTATTGTCCCTTATCGCGAGCTTCGGACTAGTGATGTTGACTGCCAATGTGATCCGCAGGTACTCCCGCGGACTGGACCTCTTTCTCGTGGCGGAGCGCTCCGTCGGAACGGTGGTCGGAGCCATGGGAGTGGCCGCGGCCTGGATCTGGGCTCCCTCTCTGTTCCTGGCGGCCCAAAAATCGTTTCAGCAGGGTCTTCCCGGAATATTTTGGTTTACGATCCCGAACGTGGCTTCCCTGGTCTTGTTTGCATTTGTTGCACAACGAATCCGTCACGTTTTTCCAAGAGGATATACCCTTCCCGAGTACGTGGCTTCTCGGTTTGACGGCAAAACGCACGTCGTGTACCTCTTCTCGTTTCTTTCTCTTCAGGTGTGCTCTCTCGCGGTCCAGCTTATTGCGGGAGCGGCCATGCTCCAGAGCCTCAGCGGAAATCCGTATCCCCTGGGAGTGGCGATTCTCGCCATGGTGTCTGTTTCGTATTCTTTGATCGATGGGCTGCAATCATCCATTCGCGCCCATGTTCTGCAGTTGCTTATTATATTAGCGGGGATCAGCGTGCTGGTTCCGGCCGCTGTCCATGATGGAGGCGGGCTGAGTGTGTTGGAAACGGGCCTGTCGGGTTTCCAGGGTAGATACGGAAACCTGTTCGATCCTGAGGTAGCCTACTCTTTTGGAATCACCGTCACCATAGGGCTCCTGGCCGGACCCATCGGGGACCAAAAATTCTGGCAACGCGCGTTTGCGTTCAGGCCGGGCACCGTATTCAAGGGATTTTTGTTGGGTGCGCTTCTTTTTGCCGTGGTTCCGGTGAGCATGAGCTTTTTGGGTTTTTTGGCTGCAGGAAATCCGCTTGCAGCACCGGAAGTGTATTCTGGAGCCGTTTCCCCTCAGCAGGTGGGGCCGGAAGTCGTAAAAACAGTCCTTCCGGGTTGGGGATTGATTCTCTTCGTGCTCATAGTCCTTTCCGGACTCGCTTCCACGGGCGATTCGGCTTTGTGCGCCGGCGGATCGCTCATTGCAGTGGATGTTTACCGCAGGTACGTGAATCCGGGATCGTCCGAAGCCAGGATGCTGCGTATATCCCGCTTGGCGGTTTCGGCGATCGCTGTGGCTGCAGTCGGAATAGCCATGATTCCCGGAATAACGATCTTAAGCTTGTTTCTATTTTACGGGACACTGCGTTCTTCCACTCTGATGCCCACCATATTGATGCTTTACCTGCAGAGAGTACCAGCGTGGGGCATATTCTGGGGAGTGGCTTTGGCGATGGCGTTCGGCCTGCCTGCTTACATTTTTGGAGAATTGACGAACAATATTCACGTGAAAGTGGCTGCGAACATAGGCATAATCTTGATTTCTTCCATCATCCCTTTGCTTGCTTTCTGGATTTGCGGGAGGCGCACCAATGAAATGTCCTGAATGCTCGACCAAGCAGAAATCAACGGGAAAGACATGCTCGAAGTGCGGATACTCATTCGCGTTGCACCCGCAAGACCCTCCGAGACTGTCCGATCTCCATATGAAAAAAGCGATCGAAAACCTGAGCGCTAACGGCCAATACTATTTCACGTTCAATCAATTGTATGCCGCTGTGTACAGGATAGCTTTGAAAAAGCAGGTAAACAAGAAAGGGATCGTGGCAGTTGCCGTGGTGGCGCTGTTCGGGTGTATCGTATTGGCAGTTAACGGGGGCAAGTGGCCGGCCATGATTCTTGCCGCGGTTGCGGGGATGGGAATCATCCTGTACCTCAAACGGCGGCGCGTGCCGGACCACGATGCAATCCTCAAGGCGATTACAACGTACAGGGGCCTGCACCCGATCGAGAAGCTGGTGGACGGAAACAGGTTCAAACGTACTGCATCCGGGAGCCCGATGGATAGAGAGCTTTTCGATTATGCGCCGGAACGCATCCTCATCGTCCAAAGCAACGACCTGGTAGACATGCTCGTGCTGAACCGCTTCCATCTTGATAACAAGGCGCTCGTGGTAAGTGCATCGAAATATCCGGAAACCGCGTTCAGTGCTTGCCAAGAGTTTCTCAAGAAACGACCGGACATTCCCGTGGAAATACTTCACGATGCATCCATGGAAGGCTGTAAACTCATGGACAAACTTCTCGCGGACGTCTCCTGGAACTTGAAGGACAAAGCCGTCAAAGACCTCGGCCTTTCTGTTCAGGATGCGGCAAATATTAAAAAACCGATTTGGATCCCCACGCGACCGGTCGGCCGTTCCGGTGCGGGTCGTTCCAAAGATCCCGTAGAAGACAAATTGCAGAGCGGCATGAAGATGCCTGTGGACTTTGTGGGTCCCGGCGTTTTGTTGGGAGGTCTTTCCATTGCCGCTCTGGCCGGACTCGCTCTCATGAGCACAGAGCTTCTGGCTGAGCAGGCCAGGAGGAAGGACCTCGGCGGTGGCTACGGATAAAGAGAAAAGGGGGCCGGAGCACTGGAATGGGTTGCCTCTTCGGATATTACGGCCGGCGAATGGATGGTCTGCTGGAGTCCATGGCCCGTCTCCTGTCGCATCGCAGCGCCCGCGGATGGGAAAGAACCGAACTCCTTTGCCGGGATGACAGGATCGCGGAAATAGGTCACGGAAAGCAGCCGTGGACCGACGAAGCGGATTCACACGTCACGATCTCTCCGTTGAACGCGGCCGTGGGCTATTCGGGCGTATTTTTCAATGCCCGAGAAGTGCTTTCACGGGCGGAGCGACCGGGAACACTCCCGGACAATCTGGCGGAAATCGCAGGGAAAGATCCGGAGATCCTGGAAAAGCTTGAAGGAGCGTTCGTTCTTGCTTTGGCCACTGACGACGCACTCTACCTGGTGCGGGACCACGCAGGCATCAAGGTAATTTATTGGACCGTGCACCGGGAGCGGCTTGTATTTGCCAGTGAAATCAAAGCACTTTTTGCGGACCCGCTTGTGCGCAAGGAAATGCGTCCCGCCGCGATTACAGAATATCTGACTTTCAGCTACGTCCCGGGCAGCAGGACCATGTTCGACGGGATCGAGGAACTCCAGCCCGGCTGCATTCTGAGGGCGTGGGACGGGGGATCCGAAATCCGCAGGCATTTTGTGTTCGAAGATCTGGAATTCTCGCAAGAGAAGCCCCTTCCCATCGAGCACTACGCTTCCGCTGTGCGGTCGGCATTGGAAAAATCGGTCGCGGACGCGTGCAGGAATCTCCAAGAACCCCCTGCCGTGTTTCTTTCCGGCGGTATAGACTCTAGTGCGGTCTTGGCGATTACTGCAAAGCGTTTTCGGGGAACTCCCGTGAAGACCTTTTCCATTCATTTCGGCCCTGATTACCCCAACGAAAATGAATTCGTGACCATGATGGTCGACAGGTACAAAACCGACCATACTTGGCTGGAGATTTCGCCTTCGACATTTCTCCAACGCATGGATCATATATTTTGGGTTTTGGACGACCCCATCGGAGATCCGATAACGGTTCCCAATTATTTGCTCTCAGAAACTGCCTCCCGCTTTACTCCGTTCGTGCTGAACGGCGAAGGTGGGGATCCCTGCTTCGGAGGCCCGAAAAACATTCCCATGATCCTGTCGCAGATCTATGGACGGGCCGTTTCGGGACCTTCGTCCGGCGCATGGCTCGAAAAAAACTATTTGCTCTCATACCGCAAATGCCATCAGGATCTTCAAAACCTCATGGATCCCGGACTGTACGACAAAGCTGGTGGAGACGAACACCTGGTCTCTGTTGTGGAACCTTTTTTTAAGGCAGATCGGCCGAAAAGTTTTCTCAACAAACTTATGGTCGCAAATATACTCCTGAAAGGAGCGAATCTCATTCTAGTAAAAGTGGACAAGATGTCTTCGGCAAATGGGGTTTTGGCCCTGCCGCCCCTTTTTTCCAAAGACATGATTGAGCAATCGATGCAATGTCCGCCCTGGTTCAAGCTCGACGGGAATATCGAAAAGGCCATACTTAAGAAAGCCGTGGAGGATATAGTTCCCAGACCGATCATCGAGCGGCCCAAGTCCGGAATGATGGTTCCCGTGCGTTTCTGGTTCAGAGACGAAATGTACAAGTATGCAAAGCGCGTGCTTTCGAAAAAGAACGTGAACCGAACCGGGTTCTTCAATGCGGATTATGTCCGCAAGTTACTTCGCTATGAAATGGACGACGTAAACGGGTTCAGATACGGAACCAAGCTCTGGATGCTGATCACATTCATGATCTGGTACGAGCACGCACTTGATACAACTTCGCCTTCAAGCATTTGAAATCGGGGAGGAACTTCTTGTAAGACGTTCCTCCCGAACCCCACGTCAAGAACTTTTAACACTCGCCGTAACCGGCCATCTGAGCCTCTCCCGTAGTTTTCATCGAGCAAGGGAAGCCGGTTTTGTCATTGTGAGCGAAGCGAAGCAATCTCGCGTAGTTGCAGAATAAGGGCTGGAGATTGCTTCGTCGCGGCGCTCCTCGCAATGACACTGATTCGCGTCCCGGCCCAGTCGGTGGTTTGAAAGCTATTTGCGGGACACAACACTAGAAGTTTCTGGGACGGGGTTTGTTGGACACTCTTTACGAAGAGGGTCTCCCCAATCTCACTTTCTTGAAGGCGCATTCGTATCAGGCCAACGAAACATGTTCGTCTATGCAGAAATGTTCAAATGCCGCTGTCTGCCTGGCGATACGCTCATATATATCGCGGGAGACCGGGCCACGCGTCTCGTATTCAATGGGGCCCTCAGTCCGGGTCAGTATTTCAGCAGTTCGCTGGTGGATGTATCCCAGGACGAAACACATTCGAGGCGAGATATCCGGTTGTTCCAGCAATAAATCCAATACCTTGCCCCGCTCGAAAATACTGAAAATCCGTTGCCGCCATTCCAGCCATTGGTAACCTCTGCCCGCCAATCCCCGGTGGGTGGCGAAGTCGAGTCCTCTTTGCAGGGATCGCTTCAAAGTCGGTACCTCGCCCGTTAACCAGGGCATTTCGTGCAATGCGAACGCGAGCGTTCCGACAGCCAGATAAGTCGGAAAGTGGATGAATTCGTCGTGCAAGTTCTTGTCTATCTTGTCGTGGGGAACGAGCGCCCACGATCCCGGCATTTTCCCTTCGAGCTCCTGCCATTGCCCTTCGATAAGAGAGATCAAATAGGCTGTCAGATGCTCCTCCGAAATCGCAATACCCTGAGCTTGGCCGCTTGCCACCAGTTCAAACAACAGCTCCATGTTTTTCAGGAGCTTGCGCATGGTATCCAGTTTTAATTCTTTTGAGGCCAAGACACCGAAAGGCAAAATGCGTCCGGACGATTCCAAGTCCGGAAGCGAGTCGAACAGCTCGAAACCGGCGAAACTGACCTCGCAATGAGGACAGACGACGTACTCGAAGTCTCGTTCCTTCAATTCGATTTTCCCGGAGCAAAGCGGGCAATGGGGATTCAGTGGCATGGTGCTGTCCGAAACGAACGTTTGGGATGCCAGGTGATCTGTGGCTTTTTCTCATCATAAGGATGCGTGACAGATTATAACGAGGTGTCAAGGCTCTGTAAAGGGGTTTTGGACGATCGGGCCGATCTGTCGGCCTACGGGCGGCGAGAAGCGTTGAGGCCGGAGTGCAGCAATCTCTTGCCTCAACATGACGGTGGAAGGCAATCGTGCAGCAACGCGGCAGTGCCGTTTCACCGCCTCAAGCCGTAAAACGCCAGTGCCAGCACTGCAATCGCGCCCGCGGCAATTCCCACTGCTGCTGCGCTCTTTCCGGTGGAAACGTGGTGCACTTCCCGGAGGCCTATCACAGCTAGAACCAAAGAATACACTGCTGCGACCGTCGTTCCCAGTAACGGGACTGCGCTAAAAAGCTGGGGAGCGCTCGAATAAGCAAGGGCACGGAAGGTTGCCTGAAATCCTCGGTTTTCAGACTGGAGCATGAGCAGCATTCCGTGGACGAGTCCGCCCCAGATAAAGAGCGCAATGGGTGTACTAATTGCCGCTCCCACTAGTGCGCAGACAAAGCCCAGGACAATTCCGATCAAACTGAGAGAAAACCCTGTTTTCCCCAAGAATGTGAGAATCAGCATTCCGATCGGAACACTCAGGGCAGAAGAAAAGATTGCGAACAGAATGGGATTTCCATACCCCCCGGCAGGGGGCAATCTGGAAAACAACTCGACAGGATTGAACAGACATTTTCCCGCGGTTTGAAAATATGCGTTCCAAAGCCCGTAACTTTCTCGCTGCTCCCATGGGCACTCGTAATCAAATGCTTCGGAGGTATCTATGGGCGGGGCCAGCGGCGGAGGCGGAATCATTCCGTCGGGCTGGCTCTGAGACGCCTCCACCCTCAGCTCTTTGCCGCATTGTCGGCACAATGTGGCGGATTCGGGATTTTTGCTTGAGCAATGGGGGCATGTGACGAGTTTGCGTCCTAATCGTGCCGCAATTTCATCCTCGCCAAGGTAGCCTCGCCGGGCAAGTTCCGAGAAGAGTTCCTTGAGAGCGTTGGGCGCCATTTCGTGGCGGCGCATAATTTCGTTGTCGTGCAGGCCGCTGCGCACGTCCTGCGCTACTGCGGACGCCAGCTTTTCATCAAACGCGGCCCGAGCCGCTGGCCGTTCGTCAGGCTGGCTCGGTGGAGCGGCGGCATCGGGACTCACTTCCGGCACCCGGTTTCTCAAATCCGATTCTTTTATGAGGCCTGCGTCTTGCATCTGCTTGAAGAGGCCGAGAAGCCCCTTGTCAGACAGCTTGTATTTCTCCTTGAGTTGTGAGTCGCTCATGCCTGAGCGAAAATCGCGTAGTACTTCCTTTGCGCTGAGTGTTTTTGCCATATTCGTTATACGTTCCTTGATTGTGAATCGGGCCCACCGCAGTCGGTTCGACCGAGAACACGCCGAAATACGATAGCGCCTCGCATCTCAAAGCTTGTGAGATCTAAATCAACTCTCGAACAGTTTCCCCCGGTTAAGAGGGCGTAAGGGTTCGTCGGTTTTCGGCAGGTTCGGCCGCCGCTTCTCTGGCAGGAATCGAATTATTCCCCCGATCATGAGCATATCTCCCGACACGGTGCCCCGTCAATCACGTTCTAACGTGTATCGGTCACATGCAACGCTCCGATTTGGCTAGCCAGTTTCGAAACACGCTTCATCCGGTATGTTGCGAGGCCTCCCACGGCTGGTAAACAGTGCGGCACAAACCGACAGACAAGGAATGATACGAATGCTCTTTCAAAAAAGTTAGATTGGGGGGAACCTCTTTGAAGAGTGTCCCGCCCAAACCCCCTCCCAGAAACTTCTATCATGCGCCGGCATCTGAATTTCCTCAGCGGAAATGCAGATGCCGGCGAGTGCTAACAGTTCTTGAGGTGGGGTTCGGGGAGGAACGTCTTACAAGAAGTTCCTCTCCGATTTCAAGTATTTGAAAACGCATTGGAATGAAGCCTGTCGTGAGAAGACCTGTTTCGGCATATTCCAATTTCTTGTAGATTTCGAGTCCCGCATGATAGAAGTATGTAAGAGGGGGGGTTGGGCGTGACACTCTTTATTGAGCGGTCCCCCCAAACTTTCTCCTTGAAACCGCATGAGTCCCTCGGGATTCCCCGTGTACGATCAGAAATGCTCGAGGAGCCTTATGACCCATCAGTTCCGGACTCCCATCGATAATCGCTATTTTGAGGACTATATTCCCGGCGAGGTATACGAATTCGGCTGCGTTGTTGCTGAAGAATCCGAAATGCTCTCGTTTGCACGGCGCTTTGATCCGCAATCCATTCACACGGATCCGGATACGGCCGGCCGGTCCGTGTTCGGAGGACTAATCGCTAGCGGATGGTACACGGCCAGCCTGATGATGCGAATGTTCGTGGACAATTATCTTTCGCACGTTGCAAGTCTCAGCTCTCCCGGCGTGGACGACTTGCGGTGGCTGAAACCCGTGCGCCCGGGTGACTCTCTTTCCATCAGGATCACCGTTTCCGGGACAAAGCGTTCTCGCTCGAAACCCGATCGAGGAGTGGTCCACTCGTACATCGAGGTGCTTAATCAAAAAAATGAAATTGTCATGACTATGAAGGCAATGAATCTTCTCGCACGTCGCACGGTTTCTTGACACTTCTGTCAATTGGCCGTTTGAATGTCTCGAAATGGTTGGGCTGAGAGGCGCATCATGACAGACGATACAAGTATCGGTTATCGAGTGATGGCATCGATAAAGGCAGTAAAAGGAACGTGCAGCGCCGGCCACCGTCCGGGAGATTTCATGGATCTCAGCGGTCACGAAACGGGAGGGCTGTGCGGATTCTTGTATCATCAGGCGTTTCCGTACATCATCATGCTTCAATTTGGCGGTGGATTCCCGGCTGCATGGGGCAACCCGGATATCGTGGAACTGGACTGTATGGATAAAGCCAATGCCGTGACCATCGAATTGAAGCGGATCCGATGACAGCTGAGGATATGGTAATTCTCGAAAGTATTGTCGGATTGACAAGTCCTCCTTTGCATGTACAATGTTGAAGCAGGTCATTGCGAGGAGCGTAGTGACGAAGCAATCTCGCTTTGGCGAACGAGACTGCTTCGAGCGTTGCCCTCGCAATATCAAGCTTGTGGCATCTCGCATAGCCAATCCGCGATTTCTTTTGAGAATCCCCATAATCGCTGCGTAAGATTTTCCAAGAGAGTTTGTAAGTTACGGGGTGAGGTATATAAATGTCGTCACCCTGCGCTGCATATCCATGATGCGGACTGACGTGCCGTAAAAAGGCAGCAGCGAGTCAACGGGAACACACTACTTTGATGTGTCCAAACCCTTTCGAGGAGCAGTTCCATGACGTTTAAGACCAAAATGATCATTGCCGGGACAGTCATTCTCGTCATTTTCCTCATAGGCTTGTACGGGTACATGAGTTTGCCTTCGGTGCAGCAACGGATCAGCCATGCAAAATCCGAGGCTATCGGCCTGGACAGAACCGTGACGTTATACGCAAACGACGGCAAACCGATCCGCACCTGGAAAGGCAGGATTCAAGTAGAACTGGAAGGTGGAGCTGCCCGCTTCGTGGTACACGGCAAGGCGATAGTCATCTCCGGAACGTATGTCATCGAAGAGAATTGAGGTTCTCCTGGTTGGTAACCATCATTGGAATACTAAAATTGACCGTCGGACAAACTGCTAGGTAGAGGTTTTCTTAAATCAGGTCGCACATTCTTGTCGGAGCAGATTGCTTCGCTCGCAATGACGCTGCTCGGGCCTGTCATTGCCGTAGGAGCGACGCGACGAAGCCATTTCGCTTGGTCATGAAATCCGTCACCGAACTTACGAAAAGCACAACTACGGCATGGAACTGACAAAAAAAGAGCAGCGTTCTCACACCCCTCACGTGGCAGCTCTTTCTAGTGTTCCGTCCCTCAAGAAACTAACCTGACCGGCCACCCGTACCTCTCCCGAAGTTTTCATTGAGCAGAGGAGCCCAGCTTTGTCATTGCGAGCGCAGCGAAGCAATCTCGCGTAACTGCCGTACATGGGCTGGAGATTGCTTCGCCGCGTCGCTCCTTGCCATGACACTGATTCGCGTGCTGGCCAGATCAGCGATGTGAAAGCTATTTGTGGGACAACACCCTAGTGTCGCCATTCACTAATCTGTTTTTTCGCTTTCTCTCGAGTGATACCGTATTTTTCCTGTATTTTACCGATCAATAGATCTTTTTTCCCAGCAATTACTTCAAGATCGGCATCCGTCAACCGACCCCATTTTTCTCTAATTTTGCCTTTCAATTGTTTCCAATTTCCTTCAACTTGGTCCCAGTTCATCTCAACAACCTCGCTTATACATCATGGCGACCTTCCCTTCGCTCGCAGATTTCCGCCCCGTCAGGCCCTTTCTGCACATATGCGCCTATCAAGTGGGTCGCCGACGTTGTTGCAGTCCAGAGGAGGCGGACCGTCCATTTTGCACTTGTACGCTGCTCGCGATCACTAACGTTGTCGCACTCCTCGGGACGTGTTGTGCTCATGTTGTCACGACCTATACCTCTGCGTTTTCAAGTAATTGGTATCAGACAACCACTTCGTGTAAGCACATTCTTCCCAAACTTACTTGCTGGCAAGCGCACGCGTATGAGGTCGCTCGACGTGCCGTCTGAATTTTACGGCCAATACTCCTCTTTTCTTCCTAGATAAGATCCATTTTTGCGGGGAAAGTTCCGGAGGGTTCTCAATCAGGCGGGTTCACTGGCTTCAGGCGGCACAGGCCTCTCCGGAAAGGCCATGGCCTGGACGCCATCGCATTTCGTGTTGCCACCCCCCTGTGCGAGTCGTTCTTTCGCGTGTTCAGCCAATGATGCATCCCACCGGACTTGAACGTGACGTATCATTGTGATATTTATTGAGCGAAACCATGGTTTGCTGCCCCACTCCGTTTCAGGATACCGAACCTCAGGAAGGACACTGTCATGCCCTTTGCGGAAATTAACGGAATCGATCTCTATTATGAAATCCAGGGAAACGGTGAACCCGTCTTGCTTTTGCATCACGGTTTCGGATGCTCCAAAATGTGGGATAACGTTGTGCAGGGACTCGTGGATCAAGGTTACAAGACGGTTGTCTATGATCGAAAAGGGTTTGGACAGTCCAAGTACGAGTGTTTTGAAGATTTCTATGTCAGTGAGCAGGTCAGACCCGACAGCGTGGATGAGCTGGAATCGTTGCGGCATTGGCTTGGGATAGATTCATTTCACATAGTGGGCCAATGCGAAGGGGGGGTGGTGGCCATGGATTATGCAACCAAATATCCCCATCGCCTCAAAAATGCAGTGATTTCCAGTACCATGTGTTTCAGCTCGGTCCACATGTCAGAATTCAATGCCGCGCATTTTCTCAAGACCTTTGAACAATTGGACCCGGACATGAAAGCCAAGCTGGCGAGCTGGCACGGCGAAAAAACGGAAGCTTTTTTCAATCAGTTCAGGCAGTTCGGCGGGGCTTACGGAAGATATTTCTTCGATTTGAGACCTGTCCTGTCGCTGGTGAAGTGCCCGACTCTCGTCCTGTACCCGGATAGAAGTTTTCTCTTTGAAGTGGAGCAGGGCGTCTCTTTTTACCGGCACCTTGAACAAGGAGAGCTGTGCGTTATCCCGGATTGCGGGCACAACACCTATGACGAGCAGCCGGAAGAATATGTTTCTCAAG
Organism: Desulfomonilaceae bacterium; assembly: GCA_035319325.1. GTDB lineage: Bacteria > Desulfobacterota > Desulfomonilia > Desulfomonilales > Desulfomonilaceae > DATHCX01. Next base: position 17,984 of record DATHCX010000138.1, on the reverse strand, counting down.
TAGTCAATTTCCTGGCCCGTCATCGTTTCGGCAACACTCGCAGTAAGTCAAAACCTGTCCGGCCCGTAACGTGTGCAGGGTGACAGGGAATGCATTGCCTGCTGTCGGGCATATCGGTTACCACCTTATGAAGTGCTTAAAATCATCTTCTGAAGACTTGCGGCGACTTTTCGACCGAAACATTTCCGTGCGATTCATCACAGAATACCTGGTTTCGTTTGACGGAGAAGCCAGGGCTACGGATGTGTTGGCATGTATGGTGGAGCACGACTACGACGTGGTCGGAATTAGGCAAAAAGGGGTCGTGCGGGGATATGCCAACCGGACGGACCTCGGCGATGGAGTCCTCGCTGACCACAAGATTGAATTCGCAGACACCGATCTCATCGACGAAACGGACCCTCTCATCGAAGTGTTCGAATCTCTACGCCTTGCGCCAAGGCTGTTCGTTGTCATGTTCGGACAGGTGGGAGGCATCGTAACCCGGGGAGACTTGCAGAAGGCTCCCGTCAGAATGTGGCTCTTCGGTTTAATCACTCTCATTGAAATGCAGTTGCTCCGCATCATACGTGAACACTGTCCGGACCAGAGCTGGAAGAAGTATCTTGCCAACACGAGGATACAGGCCGCGGTAAACATGCTGTCCGGACGGAAGTCCAGGAACGAAGCCATCGACCTTGCGGATTGCCTGCAATTTTGTGACAAACGAGACATTGTCCTTAAGAACGGAGATTTGAGAAGAGCGCTGGGATTGAACTCCACAAGAGCCGCAGAGAAACTGTTCCGGAATCTGGAAAATCTGCGCAACGATCTCGCCCATGCCCAAGACATCGTGGCCGGCAACTGGCCGGACATCGTGGATTGGGCCCACCAAGCCGAACGCCTGTTGGAGCATTGCGAAGATTTGTGCATTCAGGAATAGGCGATTCGTCGGCATGGACTCTTCCGTTGTTTCGGACGGTCTGTCGATTTTCCATACCAGTCACTGAGGATTTCTCGCATGGAGCGAACGTGGTTCCACGGCCCGGGGTGTATCCGGACTCAGGAATTCTCAAAAGTTTTGATTACGCGAAAAAATTCGGAGACCCTCATTGCGAGGGTGAAGCCCGAAGCAATCTTCAATTAACCAAAACAGAGATTGCTTCGTCGTTCCACTCCTCGCAATGACATGATTGGATCGTTCGAATGTGGGCGAGAATCATGAACGAACCCGACAGAACTTTCGAGAACTGCCATAGTATTGACCTCGAGCACATTATCCAGTAGATTCGGCGAAAAGGTCAGGCTGCCTCAGGAGTTTCCATCATGATCGGCCGGTGTTGCGCACTTCGTGGTGTTGTGAAAACAGTTCTTTTGATGGCACTGCTGCTGCCGGTGCTTGCCGAAGCAAAGGGCGCCGGACACGGCGAGCTCAACGATCTGCTTATCTCTGCAGCTTTTCATGGGCGTCAAAATGAAGTCGAGGATCTGCTCAGACGCGGGGCCGACGTGAATACCCGGGATCCCGAGGATGGCTCTACACCTCTTATTGTGGCTACTCAAAGGGACCGAACCCGCGTTGTAAGTGTGCTCTTGCAGCGGGGAGCGGACGTTCGTGCAAAAGATGACACGGGCTTCGTTTCTCTGGTTTATGCCACCAAACCGGAAATCGCCAAATTGCTCATTGAAAAGGGAGCCGACGTAAACGCCAGAGGAATGGACAAGATGACTCCTCTCATACGGTCAGCTTCGGATGGTCTTATGGACATGGTGAAGTTGCTGGTTGACAAGGGAGCCGATGTCAAGGCCCAGGACGGGCGAGGCCGCACAGCACTCATTGCATCCATTGAAAATGGGTTTCCGGAAATGGCCAAGCTTCTGGTCCATAGAGGAAGCGATATCCACGCGGTCGATGAACGCGGATGGACTCCGTTGATGCATGCCGTAGCGGGAGGCAACCTGGACCTTGTGGCGTCGCTTCTGCAGAAAGGAGCAGACCCGAACGGAAAGAATAAATCCGGCAACCCCGTGTTCATGTATTCCCTGAACAGAATCTCGGTGGCGGAAAAGCTCCTGGATGCGGGTGCCCGCGTGAACGCGGGAAACGACGAGGACGGCATGACTCTCTTGATGAAGTCGGCGGCTCAGGGCGACTATAGATTTACAGAATTTCTCCTGGAACGGCGAGCGGATGTGAATCTCAAGACCAAGAACGGCGAAACAGCTCTATTCTGGGCTGTAAAGTTCGGCCACAGGAAGACTGCGGATCTGTTGAAGCAACACGGAGCGGTGGAATAACACTGCGACGTATTGTGCGTTCCAGAAAAGGCGACTGTACCTTATGGACCGGTTCTCGAAAATCGAGTCGGATTCGCGCATGTAGTCGCCTGGATCACACATGGGCTCCTGCAAGGCAGCGCCAGCCTTCGCCTCAGGAATTTGGTCGAGTTTGAAATGAGTAATGGTTCATGCCCATGCGTTTTCAAATACGTGAAATCGGGGAACTTGTTGCAGGACGTTCCTCCCCAAATCTTACTTTTTTGAAAGCGCATTCGTATCAGTGCGTCTTTTTTGCTTCGGCTCTGACCAGGGATCTCCCATAGACAATCAAAGCAGCCGTGTTGACGATGTGGATGGCTTCTTCCAGTTCGATGGCCGCAATTTTCAGGTAATGATGCGGGTCGCCGTCAGGAAAAAACGTCCGGATCAATACGCCCTGATCCTTGATTTCCTTGAAGCTGATCGTGTAGGCAACCGTCTCATCGATGGGAATACGGCAGACATATTCGAAGACATTCTCATGGATTTCAGGCAACAGGTTCCGTTCCTTCGCCCACTCCATTCTTCTCATGACTTCACCGAACAAATCTTTAATCATGTTTCACCCGTAGCGGCTGTCTTGTTGCGGATGCAGCGGACACCATGATCGTGGTCATCGCGGAAAATCAGTGTGATTGCAACTCATTTTCAACACACCCAAAAGTCCATCGGGAAAGATTCCATGAGGAGACCCTTCAGCTTCTTTCCAACACCCTTCTATAGACGATGAGAGAAGCGGCGTTGACGATGGATGCAGCCTCATCGAGGTGGACATCCGGTATTCCGATGCAGTGGTGGGGTTGCCCGTCGGGGAAGAATGATTTGATCAATACGCCTTTGTCCTTAATTTCGTTGATTTTCAGGACATAAGACAAAGACTTGTCCACCGGGAATATTGCAACGTATTCAAGAGCATCCCGGGTAATTCTCGGTTGAAGATTCCGGTCTTTTGACCATTCCAACCGTCTGATGATTTCGTTAAAAAGATCTTTTATCAGCATACACGTATATACCTGTCTGGAGTGTTTTGTGTCGGCCCGCACTTACGGAAATCCAAGAACCATCGTGACACGCAATTGTTGACGCACGAAATCTCCACGACCGCGGCTCCCGGAATAAGCATTGAAGCTTTCCGAAAGGTATCTCAGCGAGGGGTGCGGGTCAATCTTTAGTTTTTAGCATAGTGTCATCCGGTTGAACATGGCCGGTGGCATGCACGGGTTGACACATCGGATATGATACGCATTCGCCACAAGATTTGTGAGATGTCAGGGCTGGGGCTCTCCTGAGCGGAGTGACGAGACGGCTCTGCGTCGTCCGCAGCGAAGGAGCGCCCCCAGCCTGTGCCCAGAATCGAGTTACGTGTAAAAAAGCTAATCCGTATGAACATCAAGAAGCCCCTTGCCCCACTTCCGTCAATTTTGAGTGGGCCGAACCGAACCCTGTTCGACAGGAAAGCGCCGACAAGCTTGCCGACGGCACTCATAACGGCTCGCGATGGAACCGTCGGTTCCGTGTCAGTGCCGGGAGTGAAGCGACGAAGCAATCTCGATACGTAAGGCCAGAGATTGCTTCGCTTCGCTCGCAATGACAGCCCTTTTTTTACCCGTAACCGGGCGGACACTTTTTCCGATGTGTATTTTTCTCCTTTGGTCCATCAAAACATGATAAAAAAAAGAGAACCCGTCGTTTGGTATCGACAATCGGCGGTTTTTTCTTCTGGTTGAGCAAAACATGCCAAAACCGGTACAATAGCCTGACGCGCAGTCTTGATTGGAGGTGAATGTGGATATTCTCACCCTCAGAGACCGATTCAAAGAGATTGTCGGAGGCGAGTTCTTTTGACCTCGGACGTGGATCCGATGTTGCACGCATACGATGCTTACCTGGAGATGAGAAGGCCCGATGCAGTGGTTCTCCCTGAGGACGGCGATCAGGGAAACCGCACGTATTGGATCTGACTCGACCGGTCATGAAATCTCTTGTAAAGGAAGGTGCTTCAATTCCATGATAGCCAGCTTCTCCGTCTATCCCATCGGTGAGGGCACAAGCCTCAGCCGGTTTGTAAAGAAAAGCATAGCCATAATCAAGGCTTCCGGGTACAGATACGAGGTCGGGCCCATGTCCACGGCGGTGGAAATCCCGGACCTGGATGCACTTTTTGAACTGGTGAAAAAGGTGCACGCTGTCCAGGTGGAAGAAGGGGCCAAACGCATCGTCATCGATCTCAAAGTCGATGACCGCAGAGACAAAGAAGCTAGTATGGCCTCCAAAAAGGAAGCTGTAATCTGAACGGAATTTCGGCCGATACCTGATGAGCGGATCGTCCGATTCTATCGGAATCGTTTCAGATTCAGTTCTCTAGCCACACTCGTGAGCAGGGCGCTCGAATCGTGAAGCCGGGCGCACCAGGTCATTAGACGGAGGACAAGGCTATGAAAATACTCGTTGCCCCGAACGCCCTCAAGGGTTCGGTCTCGGCAATCGAAGCAGCGGAACGTATAGAGCGGGGCTTGAAGAGGTCCGGCCTGGAGATGGTCCTGGATCTTATGCCCATAGCCGACGGCGGTGACGACACCATGGAGGTGCTGACCGCGTCCGGCGGGACAATCCACGAAGTTCAGGTACTGGATCCACTGGGCAGGCCCATTACTGCGCATTTCGGCATTCTGGCCGACGGACGAACGGCAGTGGTGGAAATGGCCCGGGCCTCCGGTCTAAAATTGCTGGAACCTTCTGAACGGAATCCCCTCAAAACCTCCACGTATGGAACCGGTCAGCTTATTGCCGCTGCAGTCAAGAATGGTGCCAGGCGTGTGATTGTCGGCATTGGAGGCAGCGCCACCAATGACGGTGGGGTAGGCTGTGCAATAGCGCTTGGCCTGCGTGTGCTGGATGAAACGGGCATGGAAGTTCCCGGAGAAGGGGGGTCCCTCGCACGGGCGCGACGAATGGACACGGAACACATGATGCCCGAGCTGCGGGACACGGAAATTATGATAGCCTGTGACGTTGACAATCCGCTTCTGGGACCTCGGGGAGCCTCAGCAGTATTCGGGCCTCAGAAGGGTGCGACTCCCGAGCAGGTCACCGAACTGGAAGCCAATCTTTCCCATTTTTTCGGGCTGGTCGCTCAAACCCTCGGCACTGACGTGCGGCACCGTCCCTGTGCAGGTGCAGCAGGCGGGTTGGGAGGCGGGTTGATGACTTTCCTCGGAGGGCGGCCACGCAGCGGCATAGATCTGGTATTGGACTACCTTAATTTTCAAACCCGCGTCTCGGGGATCGACCTTGTGATTACTGCGGAAGGACGCATGGACGTGCAGACTCTCGGCGGCAAAGGCCCCCTCGGGATAGCCAAGCGCGCGTGGGAACACGGGGTGCCCACCATTGCTCTGGCAGGTTCCATAGGCGAAGGAGAGAACCAATTGGTTGCAGCGGGATTCAGGGGAATCTTTCCGATAGTGCCCGGACCGATGAGTTTGGAAGAGGCCATGAAAAGAGGCGGGGAACTCCTGGAATCCGCGGCGGAGAGAGTGGGGCGCCTTCTTGCGTTGAGTCGAAAGCTGACCTGAACGAATTGCACACAAGAATATCGGGAGCTCTTGAAGAGTGGTCTGGGGCGCAATCAGCGCCAATACGTTCCGCAGCGACACAGGTTCCCTTTTCACAAGCGATTAGGAATTATGGGTGAGATCGGTGATTGTATCTTCTTCGTGGGCAACCTCATCGTCGATTTCGACCATATAGCGGTTCTCGAAAGTTCCGTCGGCTTGGTTCACGGCTCTCGCCCACATTCGAACGACCCGATCATGTCATTGCGAGGAGTGGAACGACGAAGCAATCTCTGTTTTGGTCAGTTTGAGATTGCTTCGGGCTTTGCCCTCGCAATGACAGTCTTCGAATCTTTTCGCGTAATCAAAACAGACACTACTTGAAAATCCCTGTATTCTACTCAAAACGTTTCCGGAAGTCTGATAATCGAGGGGAGTTTCCGGTCCTCCGGATGCAGAGACTCCATAATCAGCCATCGTGCATGACACACAGTCGCCGACTCCTTGCCTCTGGGAGTCATTCGCCTGAAGAATTGCGCTCCGTCAGGAGTTCCCAGACCCCGCTCGAAAAGGGAATCACCAGCATCAGCGATCCCATGGCCACAATTCCCGGCCATCCGAGCCACACATACATGTAGCCGCTCAGGCTGATACCGCAGAATCCACCCAAGTAATAGAACAGCACATACAGAGAATTAGCCCGTCCCCGGCTGGATGTGAGTCTTCTGTTCAGAGAACCTGCAGCCGCGGAGTGGACTGAAAAAAAACCCGCACAAATCAGCGCGAGGGTTACGGCCACGCCGGGAACAGACTTGATGAGGGTCAGGGCGAGAGCCCCGGCGAATACGAGTGCGCCCAGGGCCATGATCGTGCCGTTTCCCAGGCGGTTGCTCAATTTTCCGGAAAGCGGTCCCATCGCTATGCCGATAAGATATGAGCCATACGTCAGAGTAATGACTTGCGTGGAAACTCCGAAGGGCGGGGCCGCCAGATAGAAGGGCAGAAAATTGAACACCGACGAGAAAACGAAAAACGCGCTGAACGCTACGGAAAAGATCCGTAGCAAGTCGGTCTGCATGATTAAATCCAGGAATCCCTTACTACCTGCATCAGCCGTTGTCCCCCTTTTTTCTGCGGGCAGGAAATAACATGCTGCGATTGTTGCCGTCAGCAGGATGGCGGAAGCGGTGACAAAGGCATATCGCCAGTGCAACGGAGGGTGTATGAAACCGCCCAGCAGCCTCCCGCCAAGCCCCCCGGCAACCGTTGCGGCCACGTACGACCCCATCACGACATTGAGGCGTACGATGGGAAGCGTCTTCGCAAGATAAGCGGCCACGCACGTGGTCAGACAGGGAATAAACAAGCCCTGAACGAACCGCGTGGCAATGAGGATCGACATGCGATCCGTCCCGGCACACACAAGTCCGCAGAGTGTGATTACGCAGCCTCCAATGCATACCAATGGCTTTATGGGAAAACGATCCGCAGCCATTCCCAGCGGCAGATTGGAAAGAGCGATTCCGAAAATGACGGCTGATATGGTGAGGGACGCTCGGGTTTCATTTACGCCGAATTCCACTTGAAGAATCGGCAGGACTGGCTGGGTGATGTAGATCGTGGCGAATGCCGCGGCAACCAGAAAGAAAACCCAAAACTGTAAGTTTGCAGGAAGTCCTGTGTCAGCATTTACTTCGGCTACATTCATGTTTCGCACTTGTAGGGCAAATTTCCTCGCACGCAAGCATACTTCACCGGGAACTCCCCAGTCAATTTCAGTACATTCTCAGGCTCTTTGTGCCGTGATTCCGACATCTCATGTCTTCCTGACAAAAAAGTGAGAAGAACGCTTTCCGGAATACCGCGAGATATGTTAACTCAATGGATATTCGGAGAATCACATTCGCAAAGACACAAGGAGGGTTTATGGGAGCGTCCGAGAAGATCGTTGACGGATTTCGATTTCTTCCGCCAAGCCTGGCAGCCTGGATACAAACGTTCATTCCTGAAGCGGAATATAGCGGGACCATTCCTTGGACTCCCCTGTCCAGACCTGTTCGGGAATCGACGTTGAGCCTGGTCACGAGCTCAGGAATCAGCCTCAAGACGGATCCCCCTTTTGACATGGAAAGGGAGAAAAAAGAACCCACCTGGGGCGACCGGTCTTTCAGGGTAATTCCGAGAAATGCCACAGAGCGGGATATCGCTGCGAATCATCTCCACATCAACACGCAATACGTGCTTCGCGACATGAACGTTGTCCTGCCTGCGGCTCGATTGGGGGAACTCGAGCAGGAAGGCGTCATCGGCCGTCTTGCTGCCACGGTCTATTCCTTCTACGGGTTCCAGTGGCAAAGCACCGATTTCCTGACTCAGGCCATCCAACCCATTGCCGAACGACTGCGGGAAGAAGGAGTCAACGCAGTCATTCTCACACCTGCCTGACCTTTTTGTTGCCAGTCCGTGGGACTGGCCGCGCGTTTTCTGGAGCAGAGCGGCTTTTCTACAGTAGTGCTCACGCCCACACCCGAATTCCACAAGATCATGGGCGTTCCCCGAACCGCAGCAATAGAATATCCGTACGGAAGGCCCGTTGGCGAGGTGGGAGACGTCCAGGGGCAACGGAAAGTGTTGCTCGAAACACTCTCGGTCCTGGAGAATGCAGCGAAACCCGGGGAGGTCACGCACTTGCCGTTCACCTGGCCCGAAGGACCCAAAGACGCGAAATGGCAACCGCCCGAAATCAGCCCACTGATAAACATGTACCTGGACGACATCAAGGCTGCACGAAAGGCGAAGGGGTAGAAGGACAGATCACACGACTATCGGCGAGGGGGGGCGCTGGACCTGAATTGCGTCCGGGGCGGAAGCTCTTTTCTTGGGTACGGCGGTAACAGAGCGCGGCGGTCGGCCGGGCTACCACGCGCCTTCAGAGGGGAGAAAGAAACCATGGATCTGGACGAAGCAGTAGTGCTAAGGACCTATCCCGACGAACCCATGGCAAGGATTGTCGCTTCGCGCCTCGAAGCTGAAGACATAGAAGTTCACATTCGGAAAGAAGATTGTGGAGGGGCTTATCCTTCGCTGCAGTTGCCCGAAGGGGTAAGACTCTTTGTCAAACCCGAGGACCTGGAGGCTGCAGAAGAGATTCTCAAGGAGATTGAGGCGGAAGATTCCGGAACAGGTGAGCGACAGGGGGAACAACGGGAACAGGAGGATCGCAAGGTTACCAGGTCGAGCCCTATACTCCTCATAGGGCTGTTCCTGCTAGGCTCGGCAGCAGGGTATTTCTTGTCCCCTGAGCTGACGAATCGAAGTACGTATACGGGGACCAGAAAGGGTGACCGAAACGAACAAGGCGTACCAGGCACTTTATACTATTATGTAGACGGCGGACTTGCTCGAGCGGAAGAAGACCGCAATTATGACGGCAAACCCGATGCTTGGCACAAGTACGTAGCAGGGAAAGTGACTTCGAGTGAATATGACGACAACTTTGATGGCCGCCCGGACGTGTGGGTAACATACAAGGACCGATTTAATTTTATCATGAAGGTGGACACTGATTTTGATGGGAAACCGGACGCCACGGTTTTTTACGTCAACGGAATGAAGCAACGGGTAGATTGGTATCCCCATGATTCGGCCATTATCGAGCGAAGTCAGTTTTTCGAGAGTGAAGTGCTGAAAGAAGAACTCGTGGACACCGACGGGGACGGCGTTTTCGATCTGAAAATCACCTATGATCGATATGAAAGACCTGTCGGCAAGGCCAAGTGTTGGATCCCAAATTAGATTCGCCTCTGTCGAGTCTTGTGGATGACCTCGCGGGGCAGGGCTATTGTTTGCAGAAATCACCTGAAAAAGTCGGTCGTTTCTTGTGGCACGTGTTCTATAGCATGATTGTCGGGCTGGCTTCGGACAAGATTTCATACCTGCCAGAACCGCCGCAAAACGTTTCTATAACGGACATGACTTCTCGGCATGCCTCTTCGATCTCCGAGGTGGGAACAGGTGGCAGCCCGTCAATGTTCACCTCGACGGCAGTCGTCTCAGGCACGACCAGCGTGTGCTTTCCCTGGCGCCACGTCCAGCGCCTGGTCAAAACGGTATTGCCTTCCGCAAAGATGACTTCCCCGGGTAGAGGATGTTCCACCTGTTCCGAATCCAGGGGTATAAATTCTTCCTGCCCCGTGGCGAGGCGCAGGCGGATTTCGTGCGTGACCGCGTCCATCGCATGGCCGCCTGCAGGGAGAATGTGCCGTAAAGACACAATATTCCCGATATCCACGACAGCGTTGATGCTGGGCAACTTGTCATTCTTCAGGACACGGCGGGCCATGGCCTCTATGGAAGGTCGAAACTTGGTCGGCTTGGCACCGAAGGACCGGTACGCTTCTCTCCACGAAGCAATCCGCGGATGCTCCGGCAGCCCTTCCATCGTCAACTGGGCCCGCAGAGACTCTTCTGCGCCGCGAAGCAACTCAACCAGCTCCTCGGACGACGGCCCGTTGCTCAGTCCTTCCATGATCACCACTCCTCGAACATACCCGGGAAATTGAGCAAAGATTTCGGCGGCTACGGTAAACGGTATGTGTTGTTTTCCGTTGGTTCGGGCTTGTTTCGCCATCAAACACTCCTTTCCTCGACTGCTGCGGTCATTCCACATGTAGAGGAACACCGTGGGCCGAGCGAGCAGACAGGTGAAAGAGCAAGTTCGCGCGAGCGTGATTCCTCGTAGACCTGTCAAGGGGAATCGCCGATCAACCGTGTTCCCTCAGTTGCGGGTGAAAAAAAGCTGTCATTGCGAGCGAAGCGAAGCAATCTCTGGCCCTACAGATAGAGATTGCTTCGTCGCTTCACTCCTCGCAATGGCATGACTAGACCACCGGCATGCGGGCCAGAATTATGAGAAAATCCGACACAATTTTCGAGAATCGGTATAGTTGCAAGCGAAACTGGGGGACTGGTTTCTTGCCCTTCTCAAGAATCCAGTGCAGGCAATTCGCTGTACCAAACCCTTGAAGCGTATCGTCATTGAGTGGAATCCCTTCAGATCTTTACCTGGCGAGAACATAAACCCGGAGGCCGCACATCACTCGACCTCCGGGTCTATGAGGGCACATTGCATTTGTCATCTACGTCGTCCACCGCCTCCGCCCATTCGCCCGCCGCCGCTAAAGTGCATTCCGCCTCCGCCCATTCGCCCACCTCCGGAAAAACTTCGCATACCGCTGAATCCCCGGCCCACACTAGCCGTGCTGAAGGACCGGGTTCCGATCCCCGAACGAACTATGTTCGACGAACGAAAAGCGTTTCCCGAACGAAAAGCGTTTCCCGAACGGAACGTGCCGACGGATCCGGACCGTACGGTTCCGGAATTAAATCGTCTTGTGGTGGAAGGTACGAAATTGGTCGAAACGGGTCTTTGGACATTGGCAAAATTCCGACCGGTGAAATTCCTGTTTGTGAAATTCCTGTTTGTGATATTGCTATTCACGAAATTTCTGTTGGTCAGATTCCTGTTTGCGACATTAGGATTGACGAAATTCCTGTTGAGGTTCGAGAAATTTCTATTGGCAAAATTCCTGTCAGTGAAGTTCCTGTTCCTGAAATTGGTGTTGGCGAAATTCCGGTTATTCACCCCGGCTATATGGTTCCTGCGGTCCCATGGAAAGCGCCCCGCGGCCCAAAAATGTCGATGATGGTGTCTTCGCCATATCCCTATATCGTAGACGATCAAGGGAATTCCCCCGTACCAGTAGGATTGATATCCGTAGTCGGGGTACCATCCATAGTCGTAATACGTATCACCGGGATACGCGTAGGTGTCACCCGAATAAATGGGAACTTCCTCGTTATACGCATAGCTGCCGCTATTCTGGGCAGCTGTTTGAGGAGGCCGTAAGTCGGTTTGGATTTGCGGACCGAAAACCCACCCCTGGTTGGTAAGTTCGGCCCAGTTGTTCGAGGTCCATACCCCGGTCAGGTCAAGCTTTTGCCCCATATTGGCGCAGCCTACGATGTCATAGCTGCTTCCCGGGCCGGTTCTGATTCGAAGGCAATTCTCCGGTTGATCCACCCCTGTCACCGTTGCCTCTCCCACTTTCGCGGGAGGCAGGCTGGACTGCGTGTTAGGAGGATTCGAGTTGGCCTGAGCATCTTGGGGCGGCGAAGAGGACTTGCTTTGATCCGAGGTATACTGACCGCTCGGTGCAGTCTGTGCCAGAATCGTATATGGCATGACCATGACGATTGCCAGAGCAACCGAGAACACGAATATCGGCTTGGATCGTCTCATTTTCCCATCTCCCTCATCTGGGTTCTTCAGGTCTAGGCTCCTATTTCTTGCGGACAGTTCCGTATTTTTCATTCTAAGTTCTTTGACGAATCTTGCGACACAGTGTTAACTTTTAGGTTACCCTGCTCACAGACGACAACGCAGCATAGACCACGCGGTCCGCCACATCGTTAATTCTAATATAGTACACCTCCGGATGGACACAAAGGCTATGACATGGGGCAATTCCGGCGAAGCACCTTCGTGGACGGATAAGATAATTACCGCACGTACGCGAGTTTTGTGGGAGATCCTCCCGGATCGTGCCGTGCCGAATGTACGTTCATCTGCATTTTCTTTTCAGTCATGTGCTTGATGGCGACGGTTTCCCACATTCCGTAGATCCAACGTCCCTTCATGTGGTTGCCACCGGAACGAGTTGAATTCCCCCATCCGGTCCTCTATAGTCTGTTCAGGTAACCTGTCACCTCTTCAGCGCCGCGTTTCTCATATGACATCCATACGGAGTGAAATATTGCCCGGTCCGCAGCGATTACAGCGCATGTATCCGTTTTCCGCGATAGTGGGACAGGATTCCATGAAGCTGGCATTGGTACTCAATGCAATCAACCCGAGCATTGGCGGCGTGCTGATAAGAGGAGAAAAGGGGACGGCCAAATCGACTGCGGTTCGAGCCCTCGCGGGCAATCTTCCGGACATAGATGTCGTGGCCGACTGCCCCTACTCCTGCGATCCGGGAGACACGAAATCGTTCTGCCGATCCTGCCGGACTCGCGAAATTGACATTCGAAGGCGGAGAGTTCGGGTCGTGGAACTCCCCCTGAACGCGACGGAAGATATGGTGATCGGAGGCCCCGATTTTTCCGCATCCATTCAGAAAGGCGTTCGGGTGTTCCAGCCCGGCCTTATGGCGCGAGCCAACCGGGGAATATTGTACGTCGATGAAGTGAACTTGCTGGCGGATCATCTCGTGGACGTCATCCTGGATGTGTGCGCTTCAGGAGAAAATGCGGTGCAGCGGGAAGGAATATCCCATCGCCATGCTGCGCGTTTCATCCTTGTGGGCACCATGAACCCGGAAGAAGGGGAATTGCGGCCTCAGCTGCTGGACCGCTTCGGGCTGTGCGTCAACGTGCACGGCGCACAGGATGCGGAGTCGAGGGTCAGGGTGCTGCAATACAGAAACGAATTCGATGGGGACCCGGAACGTTTTTGCATTGGTTTTCAAGAATCGGACCGACTCCTGGCCACGAGAATTGCCCGGGCCAGGAGCATGCTTCCTTCCATCATACTCGACTCGGACCTGCACACGCTGGCAACTGAAATTTGCGTTTTCCACAATGTAGCCGGACACCGGGCAGACATAGTCATAGGACACACCGCGCGAGCGTTGGCCGCTTTCGAGGGTCGTTCCCGGGCAGCCCGGCAAGACGTTTTAAGGGCGGCACTCCTGGCCATTCCCCACCGGTCGCGAACATCGGAGCCATGTGTAGAAGCGGAGCCCGAGGCCCAGCGCAGCAACAGTCCCGGCCAGACCCGGAAACCCACCGTCTGCCCGGACGAGTACCCGGAAGAGGAGCCGGTCCACGCTCCGAGGCGAAATGCGCACATGGATGACCAGGAATCCGGGCCGTTTCAAAGGTCCGTCCTCAGGGCGGATCTCCCGGAAGCGATCTTCGATATAGGATCGATTTTCAAGGTAAGAGAAATCCAACATGTTTCCGACAAGATGTTTCGCAAGGCACCGGGAAAGCGGTCACGGACTCGATCCGGGAACAAGAAAGGCAAATACGTCGGGAGCACCCTCCGGAAGAATTCGGACGACATTGCTCTGGATGCCACGATTCGCGCTGCAGCACCCCATCAGGTGAATCGGAAAACCGCAAACGATCTCATGGTGAAGATCAATGAGGAGGACATTCGGGAGAAGATTCGTGAGTCCCGAGCGGGTAATTTCCTCCTGTTCGTTGTGGACGCCAGCGGGTCCATGGGTGCGAAAGGGCGAATGATGGCCTCCAAAGGGGCGATCATGTCCCTGCTGACCGATGCGTACCAGAAGCGGGATCGAGTCGCCATGGTCTCGTTTCGGAAACAGGACGCAGTTGTGAATCTGCCTCCCACATCGTCCATCTATAGGGCCGGTGAGCTTCTCAAAGAACTTCCGGTGGGCGGTAAGACGCCGCTGGCGGCCGGACTGCGCAAAGGGCAGGGGGTGTTGCGCAATGTGCTTATCAAAGATCCTACGTGCCGGCCGATATTGATCGTCATCACCGACGGTAAAGCAAATGAAAGCATAGGTAAAGGCGATCCATTCTGGGAAGCCCTTGCCGCAGCCACCGAGCTGGCGTCCGATAGACGCGTCAAATCCATCGTGGTTGACGCAGAAGAAGACGGCAGTTTTCGCTACAACCTGTCCGCACGGCTCGCCAAGGTCCTCAAGGCCGAGTACGTCAAAATCAAGGACTTGCGGGCGGACGTTTTGTTGGAGATTGTGAGGAGCGGAGTATGACATCGACCCTGCCGCTGTATCCGTTTGCGGCAATCGTGGGCCAGGACAAACTGAAACTGGCTCTGATTCTTAATATTGTGGATCCCACCATAGGCGGAGTCCTCATCAGAGGAGAAAAAGGAACGGCAAAATCCACGGCGGTTCGCGGTCTCGCGGACATTCTTCCCATGATTGAAGTCGTGGAAAACTGCCCCTTCCAGCTACCGGCCCGGGACACCCATGTCGTATGCGCAAACTGCATGGATCAATTTTGTCTGAACGGTAACCCCGCAATCCAGCCGGCGAGCAAAGCAAGCAAAATAAGCGTAGTGGAATTACCGCTGGGCGCTACCGAAGACAGGCTGGTGGGCACTCTCAATCTGGAGCATGCTCTGAAAACGGGCGAAAAGAGGTTCGAACCCGGCATTCTCGGTCAGGCGCACAGAAACATCCTGTACGTCGACGAGGTGAACCTTCTGGACGATCACCTTGTGGATGTGTTGCTGGATTCCGCAGCCATGGGCATGAACACTGTGGAGCGTGAAGGCGTTTCGTTTGCCCATCCTGCCCGCTTCACTCTCGTGGGCACCATGAACCCGGAAGAAGGCGAACTCAGACCGCAATTGCTGGACCGGTTCGGATTGTGCGTGAATATAGAAGGAATCCGCGATGCGCGATCCCGGGTGGAGATCATGGAGCGTAGGCTCGGATTTGACAGGGATCCATGGAGATTCGCAGAGGAATGGTCGAATGAATCGGCAGCATTATCGAGGAGCATTCAAAAGGCTCAAATGCTGTGCCCCGACGTGGCCACAGAGAAGGCCATACTCCAGCGGATTGCGCACGCTTGTTTGAAACTCGGCGTTGATGGACACAGGGCGGACATCGCGACGCTCAAGACCACCAAGGCGCTCGCCGCGTACGAAGGCCGAATCAACATCACCCCTGAAGACGTGGCAGCCGCCGCAGAGTTGGCTCTGCCCCATCGCATGCGCAGGGCTGCTTTCGACGGAGCAGCGGGTGAGGTTATTGAAGAAATCCGGAGGACACTACAGTCGTGTTCTCCCGATGTGGAGTAAACGTAACCGGGAAGCAAGATGCTCGTCGATATACACTGTCACATATTCAACCGGCAAATCGTCAAGAACATGAACGACCGGCCGGCACTGGTCGAGGAATTGAAGCTCAACGTTCATGATTCCATTCCGCGATTGGATCCGCACGCTCTCCAAGAGAGCGCTCAATTACACGGAATCGATCTCTGCGTACTGCTCCCCACTGCCGCTCCCGCCAGAGTCAGCGCGGAAAACGACCGTTTCATGGCATTCGCCAATCAGTTCTCTCGCATTCGGACTTTCGCCACCCTGCACCCCATGATGCACCACCTCTCCGAGGAGATCCGTCGTATGCTTGATCTCGGTATCATAGGGTTCAAATTTTCCAGCTTTTCTCAGCGTTTTGATCTTTTGTCGCCGGAAGCGGCCTTCATGCTGGCGGAACTGGAACGAGCGACCCATTCCGGAAGCGTACAGCCTATCGTGGTTTTTGATACCTTCGTCAGGGGGGACTCTTACTTCGGAACAGACCCGAAGCATATCACCACACCGTCGAAATTGGCACGCCTCGTTCGCCGCCACCCGGGCCTGGTATTCGTCGGAGCCCACATGGGCGGTTTACTTGCCGATTTCGATCAACTGCGCCGGGAGTTGCGTCCTGAACCGAACCTGTACGTTGACACCTCCAATGCAGCGCACATATTCACGGAGCGCCAGTTCGTCGAACTGCTGCAAATTCACGGTTCGTCGCGGGTACTGTTCGGCACTGACTGGCCCTGGTTTTACCATTCGGCTGAGTTGCCGAAGATAAAGTCGCTCCTGGCAAAAGCAGGTTACGACGAGACCGATCAAGCAGCCGTCCTTGGAGGCAACGCTCGGAGAATTCTGGGAGTTCCTGAACCTGCCAGGATAGACGAGATCGCCGGGTAGAGTCCCGCCAAGAAAACTTTTCTCACGGACTTTTTCCGGTTAAGGCGGGCATGACGAGCCAGAAAACGAAATACGATGCCTTTTTCGGTCCGGAGGAATCATGTTCAGATCACGCGCGCACAGCGTTATAATGGGGAAGTCCATAACGGTGCTCAAGAAATCTGTCGGATTATAGGGATTCTCAAAAATACCGTCGATTTTGGTTGGCCGAAGAGATTGGAAGACTGTCATTGCGAGGGCGAAGCCCGAAGCAATCTCGTTCGCGAAAGCGAGATTGCTTCGTCACTACGCTCCTGGCAATGACCTGCTTTAACATTGTACATGCAAGGGAAGGCCTATCAATCCGACAAGCTTTCGAGAAGCACTATAACCGCAGCGAAAGGAACCACAATGCTCATTGAATCGTACGATCTCCGAATCGAGGTAGGAAAACACAGTGCCGATGAATTCGAATATGAAGCGATAGCGCACTTGCCCGTCGATATCAGGCAGGTTCTCCCTTATCTGAACGCGGTATACAAGAATGGGACCTACTACAGCGACGCGCCAGTGTTTTCGTGGCACCAGGACGATCACGATATCGCTTTTTGGCATGACCGCATAGCCGTCGATCATTTCGAAACCCGGGACCAGGCCTCCGAAATGGTCCAACGCCTGGTCAAGCTGGTGAATGACGTGTGGGAGAGAAGAAAGGAAATCGAACCGGATACTACTACTCGCGAAAACTTACAACCTTTGGAACTCTATCGCCTGCTTCCCAGGACCAACTGCAAGGAATGCGGAGAGAACTCGTGTTTCAATTTCGCACTGAAGCTCGCCGCAGGCCAGGTCGCATTGGGCACATGCAAGCCTCTGCATTCGGACGATGCGCACCAGGACCGGCGCAATCAACTGGAAGCGTTGATTGCTACAAGACGTCCGCTGCTCTGAGACAGAAACCCGAAAGGTAAGCCCTTCTCCATGCAATCGGCCGGAATTGAACCACTGTCACCCAAACGATGGGATGTGCAGCCGGCAGGCCGCACATGGCTGTTGGCCGCGGCTGTTGTCACGGTGGCGTTGTGGCAACTTCCGGGCGGCAATTACGTACTTTACCCATTTTCCATTCTTGCCACCTGGTTTCACGAAATGGCTCACGGTGTGGCCGCTTTGCTCCTGGGGGGACGATTTACAAAACTTCTGATCTTTGCAAACGGCTCGGGTGTGGCCTACTACACCGGCCCTCTCGCCTGGGAACCGCTCGGCAGGGCCATGGTCGCAGCCGCCGGACCCATGGGACCGCCTGTCGCAGGCGCAGCCTTGATTGTGTCTTCCCGAAATGCTCGAACAGCGTCTGTCAGCCTGAAATGTATCGGGGC